>CAXMZV010000024.1:0-15998 GCA_964199985.1 Candidatus Ilumatobacter isfjordensis
TGCTGCGACATCGAAATCGGAGTATCTCGATCGAACGTCGCGGGGTGGTTCTCGGGATGGTTGACGCGATGGTTGGGAGTCGCGCCTCTCGCGCCGTAGCATTGTCGGGTCAGTCCGCGACTCGACATGGTCACCCCATTTGGTGGCTCGTCGATGTCACCTTGCGGAGCTTGGCTCGAAACGTCCGAAAGAGATTGTCGTGAAGCGCACATTCCAACCCAATAACCGCCGCCGGAACCGCAAGCACGGATTCCGTGCCCGCATGAGCACCCGCGCCGGCCGCGCGGTTCTCAAGTCCCGCCGCGACAAGGGCCGGGCTCGTCTGTCCGCCTGATCGATCCGCTTGATCGATCGCATCCGTGACCGTGACGCATTTGTCCGCCTCCGGCGCGATGGGGTTCGCGTCCGGAGCGCACCCATGTGGTGCTCTTTTGTCGCTGACCCCGATGTCGCGCCGCCGCAGGTGGCCTTCGCGATCAGTCGCGCCCTGGGGAATGCGGTGATCCGCAACCGCCTTCGGCGCCGTTTGCGTGCCATCCTCTCGAATGCTGACGTACCGAACGGGCTCCTGCTCTTCGGTGGTCGCCCTCCACTCGGCGAACTGACGTTCGCTGAGCTGGAGATCCGTGTCGCTGCCCTTCTCGATGCAGCTCAGCACGCCCGAGCACATTCATGACCGCGACGCAGACCGCCGCATCTCATGCGCCTGATCTGCCTCGTGGTGATGCCGACTGTGTCGAGCCCGACGCGTGCTCGCATGATCACCCACATCGGCACCAAGATCATCAACACGCTGGTGGTTCGTGGCTGCAGCGACGCGTTGCCGCAGCAATTCTGTTCTACCAGCGAGCGCGTGAAGGCAAACCTTCGCCGTGCCGCTTCTTCCCGTCGTGTTCGGCGTATGCCCTTGAGGCTGTGGAAGTACACGGCTCGTGGCGTGGCGGTTGGCTGAGCGTGCTCCGCTTGCTGCGTTGCCGGCCGCTCGGACCATCGGGCTTCGACCCGGTCCCTGAGCCCCGCCCCTCAACGTCATCAGACTCTCCCCCATCGACTCCTGCACAGAAAGGCGGATGACATGTTTGAAATTCCCGCTGGTTTGTTCGCCTGGTTCTACAGCCTCACGCACGAATACACCATCTCAATAGCGCTCATCGCCGTCGTTGTGATGGCAATCACCACGCCACTGACCTTGAAGAGCACGAAGGGCATGCTCGAAATGCAGAAGCTCGCGCCCGAGATGCGCAAGCTGCAGAACGAGCACCGCAACGATCGCCAGAAGCTCAACGAAGAGATGATGAAGCTCTATCAGGAGCACAAGGTCAACCCGGCCGCATCCTGTCTGCCAATCGTGGCGCAGATGCCGATCTTCCTCATCATGTTCCGCGTCTTGCGTGGCCTGGTGTATCAACCGTCCGATGCCAATGGTGCGGGGCCGATTGCCGAGGCAACGTTCCGGGCAATCGGCACGGATGACGGCCCAGTCGGCTTCATTCCCCGCTACTTGGCGATCGATTCCGAGCTGTACCAGTCGTTGTACGACAAGTTTGAGATGCCGTCGTTAGGCCTCGACCTCTCCAAGTCCGCCGCGACGGCGATTGGCGAGGGTCTTGGCGAGGGTCTCATCTATGCCTTGATGGTCGTGGGACTTGGCGCGCTCTACTTCGGCCAGCAGAAGATGGTGGCTGCTCGGGCGACGATCAGTCCGTCGATGTCACCGACACAGCAGAAGCTGATGCAGTACCTGCCTGTTTTCTTCGCCGTGTTTCAGATCTTCTTCCTGTCGGCGCTGGTCGTCTACTACATCTTCCAGACCCTGCTCCGCATCTTGCAGCAGTACTACATCACCAAGAAGTTCTACGGCGGCGACGAGTCGCTGGGTCGTCAGGCCCAACGTGCTGGCGAGGCGGCCAAGGAAGAGGCGAAGAAGAGTGGTGAGCCCACCGGGATGCTCGCACAGGCGAAACGTGATCTCGCCGGACCCAAGGGTGACGACAAGGACAAGAACGCGAAGTCGAGCAACAAGAACGGCAAAAACGCGAAGAACGCGAAGAACAGCAAGGACGACACAGCGAAGCCGTCGCCGGTCACCAACAAGCGAGTCACGCCGTCAAAGAATCGGCCGACGCCCTCGGGTGACGGCAAGGGTCGGCCGACGCCGACGCGCAAGGAAGCCGAGGCCGCTCGTTCGCAACGGTCAGCGCGGCCGAAGTCGTCGAGCAAGAAGAAGCGCTGACGCGGCGAGAACACGCGTCGAAATCAACACCAGTCACAGCAACAGTCGTGTGCCGACCGCATGAAGCGGCGGCCTGTCGAAGAAAGAAGAAATACTGATGGAATGGGTGGAAACCACCGGAAAGACCCTGGAAGAGGCACGCGAAGTGGCACTCGACCAATTGGGTGTAGGCGCCGATGAGGCCGAGTTCGACGTGGTCGAGGAACCGAAGGCTGGTCTGTTTGGCCGCACTCGGGGCCAGGCCCGACTTCGTGCTCGTATCAAGCCGACGCCAGCACGGCCCAAGCAGGAGCGGAAGCGTCGTTCGAAGAGCGACAAGTCCGGCAGCGACAAGCCAAAGGCACGTCAAGCCAAGACGGACAGCGCAGCCAACCAGGATGCTCCCGCAGAGGACGACACCAGTAGCGCCGGCGACGACGCGGCCGAACCTCGTCAGCGATCGTCTCGCGGCCGCGGTGGTCAGCGGGGCGGTGGCCGTAACGGAACGAACAACAACAGCCAGGAGAAGAAGATGAGCAACGAAGAACGTCCACAGTCCGACGTGACTCCCCAAGAGGTGGGCGACGCTGCGGTCTCATTCATGAATGACCTGGTCTCGGCATTCGGTGCGGACGGCGAGTCCGAACTCACCGTTGACGGCATCGAGTTGGACGTGCAGGTGCGGGGCGAGGACCTCGGTCTCCTCGTCGGCCCTGGTGGACGGACACTCAACGCCGTTCAGGATCTCGTCCGCGTGGCGGCCCAACGTCGCCTCGGTGATCACGAGACGCGACTCCGGATTGACGTTGCTGGATACCGCGAGCGTCGCTCGATCGCCCTTGGCAAGTTTGCTGCCGACGTTGCTGCACAGGTTCGCGAAAGCGGCGCAGCCCGGTCGCTCGAGCCGATGACCTCAGCTGACCGCAAGGTCATCCACGATGCGCTGAATGACGAAGACGGCGTCGCGAGCTCGTCGTCGGGCGAAGATCCGTATCGCCGGGTCATCGTCGAACCCGCCTGATTGGGCCGACGTTTCTGACATACTCGGCGCCGTGAGTGATCAAACTCGAGGCGACGAGGTCGAAGAGAAATTGCACGAGGCGCTGGGACGATCCCAGCGCCTCGGCTTTTTGGGGGACTGGCCGATCATCGAGGTCATCGAGCACGCTCGCAGTTTCGTCGCCGCGCTCGATGGTGTGACGGGATCAGTGATCGACCTCGGGGCCGGGGGTGGCGTGCCGGGTTTGGTGGTCGCGACTGATCGACCCGATCTACAGCTGACGCTGCTCGATCGACGGACGAAGCGGACCGACTTCTTGACACAGATGATTCGACGCCTCGGACTCACCGCGCACACCAACGTGCTCGCCACCGATATCGACGATGCCATTCGGTCCGGCCACGTCGGCTTCGACGCCGTAATCGCCAGAGGGTTCGGACCACCCGAATTCACCTTGCGCTCGGCAGTGAGATGCGTCCGCGCGGGTGGCGTGATCGTGATTAGTGAACCGCCGAGCGGTGATCGATGGGATCCCGAGCTGCTCAGTGAGCTCCACGTGGTCCGGACTCCGTCCGACAAGCGTGTGGTGCGATTCGTCGTCAGTGCTGAACGCTGATCTGTCAGAGCCCGAGCTGGTGCGTCGCGGATGCTCTCTTTCCGGTGCTCTGACCTGGTGTGATGCGGCAAGCCTCGAGTCAACTTCCACTGATGTGAGTTGAGTTGAAGGATGTTTCACGTGAAACACCGCGCGTCACGCGCAGGTCGAGAGTCGCGCCGACTGATGGGAAATTGTTCCACGTGAAACACCGGTGACCCGCCCACTGGTGGCCGAGATGTCGCTGAACAGATCCCTCCGAAATGCTTGTATCGCGGGTGCGGATCGGGCACAGTATGCAGGTCCCGCGAGCGCGTCACCTGACGCCCGCCATCCGTCGTCTGGAGCATGTGTGTCGGACACCGGGGATCTCCCCACAGTTATGAGTGCCACCTCACCCAAACCCAATCGACCGACGGTGCCCGCTGACGCCGTCCAGTCTGCTGAAGCGGCCAGCGTCGATCGGAGGAAGTCGTTGCCGCGCATCATGGCAGTGGCGAATCAGAAGGGTGGTGTCGGCAAGACCACGACCACAGTGAATCTTGGAGCGGCGCTCGCGGAGATGGGTCTCCGCACTCTGCTGATTGACCTCGACCCTCAGGGCAATGCGTCAACCGGACTCGGCATCGAGAATCGCGGTCTCGAGCTGTCGATGTATCACGTGCTGATGCACGAGGAGTCACTCGACAACGTCGTGGAGCCGACAGATGTGAAGGGCCTGTTCGTGGCCCCCGCATCGCTCGACCTGGCGGGTGCAGAGATCGAGTTGGTGCCAGCGTTCAGTCGAGAACAGCGCTTGAAGCGCGCCATTGATGCCGTGATCGATGACTACGACTACGTGCTGATCGACTGCCCGCCGTCGCTCGGACTTCTGACCGTCAACGGGCTCTCGGCAGCCACCGAGGTCCTGGTTCCCATTCAGTGCGAATACTACGCCCTCGAGGGGCTTGGTCAATTGCTCCGCAACGTCGACTTGGTGAAGCGCAATCTGAACCCCACACTCGATCTGAGCACAATTCTGTGCGTCATGTATGACGCTCGGACGAAGCTTGCTGGGCAGGTGGTCAGCGAAGTACGCGAACATTTTGGTGAGAAAGTGTTGCGGAGTGTGATCCCGCGCAGTGTTCGCCTTTCCGAGGCGCCATCCTTTGGTCAACCGATCACGACCTTCGATCCCCGCTCACGTGGCGCCATTGCCTATCGCGATGCTGCCAAGGAGGTACACGCCAATGTCACGCCGTAGTGGTCTCGGAAAGGGACTGAGTTCCCTGATTCCGGCGAACGAAGTTGCCGATGGTGGGATTGGCGCCTCGTTCGCCGAGGTGCCGACCGCCGCGGTCTCGCCAAACCCGAATCAACCGCGTGTGCACTTCTCCGAAGAGGGCCTGGTTGAACTCGCTGCCTCGATCTCAGAGATGGGAGTGCTGCAGCCGATCCTCGTTCGGCCGAAAGACGATGGCGAGTATGAGCTCATTGCTGGCGAGCGTCGTTGGCGCGCGGCGCAGCGTGCGGGCCTCACGACGGTGCCGGCGATCATTCGGACCACCGATGATCTGAGCTCGGTTGAGCAAGCGCTGGTGGAGAACCTGCATCGGCAGGATCTCACACCGCTCGAAGAGGCTGCGGCCTTTCAGCTCTTGATCGAGGACTTCGAGCTGACCCACGATCAAGTGGCCACACGCGTGGGCAAGAGTCGTTCCGCGATCACCAACACCATTCGTCTGCTCGGGTTGCCGCCGTCGGTACAGAGTCTGCTGGCCGATGGACAACTCTCTGCTGGTCACGCTCGAGCGCTCCTGGGTACACCGGATCGTGCGCGTCAGGAAGCACTCGCCCAAGCAGCAGTGACCGAAGGATGGACGGTTCGCGCCACTGAGCAAGCTGTCCGCGGCGGTGAGGACCCGGCACCCGAGGCACCCAGTGCGCCCGTGACACCGGGTTCGAGCGGTGGAACGGGAATGATCGATGGAGCTGGGCTGACGCCGGCCACACAACTGCGTCCACCGGGCCTGCTTGAACTCGAGGAGTTGCTGGCGGACCGCCTCGACACTCGTGTCGCTGTGTCGATGGGCGCGAAGCGTGGTCGTGTCACGATTGACTTCGCGGACTTGGAGGATCTCGAACGGATTTACCGCCTCATGACGGGCTGATCGGGTCGAGGTCTCAACCCTCAAGTCAAATCCCACCGATGTTATTTATCCACAGTTCATCCCCAGGTTGAGGATGAAGTACAGAGTGTGCGCCGTGACGTGGTGAGAAAGCCACGGAAACGGGTTCGATTGACCTCAATGACTGCGTTTCGTAGCCATCCGTTGAGGTTCGAGTCGAGGGATACTCACAAGGTGTGTGGAAACCTGTGGATAAACGCTCATCGGTGGACGCGACGTTGTGATGTCGACGTCAGTCGGAAGGAACTGGCAGTGGTGCGTCGCCCCACATGCGTGCAGCGTTCACCACAGCCGTGGTCAATGCACCCGTGGCGTCGACCACGTCGCGGACCGGCCCAACCGAGCACAGAACGGCAGGCATCCGGGTCTCGCGCAAGACGGGCAGCCGCATGCCACGGAGCGTTGGTGCAATCGGCAGGACGTCACCGAGTTGGCGCACGAGGTGCGCGCCGAGCGACCGTCCACCGACTGACTCGAACGAAGGTACGGCAAAGTATGAGATGTCAGCACACACGTCCGATCGAGCTTCGAAACCAATGTAGATCGTCGCACCAAACCGGTTGGCCGCGGCAGCTTGAACCGCAGCGTCGTACTCATCGGTCGACATGACCGTGGCGCCCTGCTGACGCAAGGCTCGAGCGACGGAGCGACCGATCGAGCTGAGTCCACCGAACTGACCGACAACGATCCGCAGCGTGTGCAGCGATGTCGTGTGGCGCACCGACTCCAGTTCGCGGACCGATGCGACGCCAGGACCGGAACCACTCTGTCGGCGGAGTACGTCGAGCATGTGGACGGTCTTACGACCGCAGATGCCATCGGCGTTCAGTCCACAGTTGCGTTGGAAGTCCGCGAGAGCACGAATGGTTGCCGGGCCGAGAATGCCGTCGGGACGCCCGCAATCGAAGCCGACGTGGTTCAGTGCGCGCTGCAGGTCTTCGACGTCGTCACCGCGCAACTGGGGTGCGCTGAGCACGAGGAGGCGGTCACCGAGCTTCCAGCCCGCCTCGACGATGGCCAGCCAGGACTGCTCGTCGCAAACACCGCTGACATGCAGGCCACGAGCCTCTTGAAATTTGCGGAGGGCATCCTCGGTGGACGCGCAAAATACGCCCGCCTCGACACCATCCGGGCTGTGACCGGCGGTACCGAGGCGGCGCTGCAAGTCTCGAATCGGTTCACCTTGTTGGCCCCGCCGGAGCGGGAACGGTGTCACGTCGTGGGAAGAAATTCCTCGAGCTCCTGGAGAAGGGCGCCCTTGCTCTTGGCGCCGACGGACTCCGGGAGACCATGGTGCGTATATCAGCAGCAGCCAAGAAAGTGTGTAGCCGAGGACACAGCTGATGAGTATCGGTTTACGCCTGCCGATCCGGTCGGAGCAGCGTCGGGATGCTCATGACGTTGTACTTCATGGCAAGATCAGGATTGTCATCTACATTCAACTTGGTGATGGCGATGTTGTCACCATGTTCGGCACTGATCTCTTCGAGAATCGGCGCGATCTGCTTGCACGGGCCACACCATTCGGCCCAGAAGTCGACGATGACGGGCACCTCGGACGCTCCGACGGTCTCGTCGAAGGTGCTGGTGGAGAGATTGGTGATTCCGTTTGCCATGGTGGGCATCCTTTCAAACTGCGGGGCATGCCCGAATTGCTGGACGTTTGCACGACCCACTGTCGTGGGTGTCCAGTCTTCTACAACCGGACGACCGGGCTGGGTATTCCAGCCTGTCAGTCGTGAGTTGCTTCGAGCCAGCGCTCGGCGTCGATGGCGGCCATGCAGCCCGAGCCGGCAGCCGTGATGGCCTGGCGGTAGATCGAGTCCTGCACGTCGCCACAGGCGAAGACGCCCTCGACGTCGGTGTAGGTCGAGTCGGGCTTGGTATGGAGATAGCCGGTTGACTCATCCATGTCGAGCTTGCCGCGGAAGATGTCGGTGTTCGGCTTGTGGCCGATGGCGATGAACAGCCCTGTCACCGGCAGCTCGCTCTTGTCGCCGGTCTGGCTGTGGGTGATCTCGAGGCCGGCGACCTTGTCGTCACCGCGAATGGCGGTGACCTTGGAGTTCCAGAGGAACTCGATCTTCGGGTTGGCGTGAGCCCGGTCCTGCATGATCTTCGAGGCGCGAAGTTCGTCGCGGCGGACGATGAGCGTGACCTTGTCGGCGAACTTCGTCAGGAAGGTGGCCTCTTCGAGGGCGGAGTCACCGCCGCCGACCACGGCGATCTCGTGGCCGCGGAAGAAGAAACCGTCACAGGTGGCGCACGTTGAGAGGCCGTAACCGATGAGGCGCTCCTCTTCGGGCAGGCCGAGCATCAGCGATTGTGCGCCGGTGCTGACGATGATCGAGTTGGCGTAGTACTCCTGGTCGCGCACACTGACCTTGAACGGGCGGACGCTGAAGTCGATTTCGGTCGCCTTCTCGGTGATGATCTCGGTGCCGAAGCGCTCGGCCTGGGCACGCATCTCGGCCATCAAGTCGGGGCCCATGATGCCGTCGCGGAACCCGGGGAAGTTCTCGACTTCGGTGGTGAGCATCAGCTGTCCACCGGGCTGATCGCTGGTGCTCGATGGCTCGCCTTCGATCATCAGCGGCGCCAGTGATGCGCGGGCGCTGTAGATGGCAGCGGTCAGGCCAGCGGGGCCGGAGCCGATGATGATGACGTCCCTGACATCAGAAGCAGCGTCAGAGGTTGCGGGCGTGGACATGTGCGTCCTCCGGGGAGTGATCGAGGAATGGGTTCAGGAAGCGTTTGTGTTGCGCTTCCGGAACAACCACAACCCGACGAGGCTCAGGATTGTTCCAACTGCGAGATAACTGACGTAGACGGATTGGTCGTGATCCATCGCGTTGTCAAGGGCGGCCTGCGAACCGCGGGTGACCATGATGATCGAGATGATGGCCGCGAAGAAGCCGAGGAACACGGCGATGATGCCGAAGACCAGCCCGCGTGCGGCATAGACCAACGGCGTGGTGGTCTTGTCGCGGACGTTGCCCACGAGTCGGACCACGGTGTCGGTGGTCTCATCGGCCCAGTTCGGATCGGTCAGCGGATTGCCAGGCATAGATCGTCAGGCTAGCCGCGAGCACCGAGAGAGTCCTCACGAACTTGGCAGACGGTGTCCGTGGCCTGCAACTGCACGGCGGCGGTTGCTCAGGGGGTGGGCAGCGGCGTGCGGGCGATGACGGTGCATGTGTCGGCGCCGTAGGCAATCGCTTCATCGGAGGCGTTGTTGATGCCCACCGCAATCGGGTCGTCGAACAGACCCGACGCTTCCCAGAGAGCGAATCCCACGAACTCATCGATCAGGTTGCACAGGTCGACAGGAGGCGGCAGCGTCGTGTCAGGGGCAGTGTCCTCAACGGATTCGCTGTCGGCCTCGGTGGTGGCAAGGTCGGATTCTGCTGCCTCGGCCGACGGTTCGTTGGCGGGCACGGTGCGCGAGATGACCTTGGCGTTGGCGAACTCGGCGAGTTCGGCATCGCTGCTCAGGACCTCGAGGTCGTTGTTGCCCGGTGGTTCCTCAGGCCCACCCTGGACGGCATCGGACGCGGGTGCGGGGACCGCTGCAATAACCACATCGTCGGCGGCTTCGCCGTCCTGGTCGAACGTTTCTTCAGCAGCCGCTTCCGGCCCGCTCTCGAATTCGGCGGATGACGATGCGTCGAAGCTGTCGTCGATGTCCGCGGTGTCCGCGGCTTCGATGGCCGTACTGTCGTTGCTGTCGCCTGTGTCGAGTGCGCCCCGGACGACGAAGCCAGCGCCAGCGAGTACCACGACAGCGGCAGCAGCAGTGAGCACCCGAGTACTGACCGGCTTGCGCTTCGCACGCCGATCGCGCAACGTGGTCGGGGCGGTGATCGAGGCACCGCCTGCCGCGCCCGCTGCATCGTCGCCGACCGGTGTCGCGTCGACCAGCTTTTCAGCGGTGGGCAGTCGGTCCCAGGCGCCGAGTGCTCCTGCCAGATGTCGTTCGCGGACCGAGATTGGAGCGGATTCGGTGACACCGAGGACGGCGCGGACTTGGCGCAGGCGCTCGACTTCGGCGACCAATTCGGCATCGGCCTCGACCTGGGCGCGTTCGGCTGCGGTGGTCTCGCCGTCGAGATACGCGCTGGCCAGGGTGATCAGGTCGTCGGTCATGGTGAATCAGTTGGACGTTCGGCAGTGTGGCGTCGGTTCCCAGGATCGGAGAATTCTTCTGGATCGGCCGGATCCTCGTCCGCGTCGGCGAAGCCGGGGATATCGGGCTTGTTGAGGAGGTCGTCGAGACGGAGGCTGTTCGCGAGCGCGGTGCGTCCTCGCGCGATTCGTGACTTCACGGTGCCGACGGGGATGTCGAGGACGTCCGCGATCTCGTCGTAGTCCAGGTCAGCGACGTCACGAAGCACAACCGCTGCTTTGAAGTCATCGCTGAGATCGCCGAGTGCTGCGTCGATGGCGAGGCGGTCAGCGATGGCATCGACGCGCCTGGCTGCCATCGGGTCGACCTGTTCGGGCTCGCCGCCGTCGCCATCCCGGCCGTCTCCTGCACGAACCGAGTGCAACGACGGCCGCCGCTTGCGCTTGCGGAGTTCGTCCAGCGAGGCATTGGTGGCGATCCGGTAGGCCCAGGTGCTGAACGCGGCGCGGCCGTCGAAGCGCGGCAGACTGCGCGAGATCTTGATCAACGCCTCTTGGCACGCGTCGTCGGCGTCACTCGTCCCGCCGGTGACACGGCGACACACGGCGTAGATCCGATCGTAGTGGCGACGCAACAGCTGGTCGAGCGCGTTGCGATCGCCGCTCTGCGCCGCGCCGACGAGCTCGTCGTCTGACAACGGTGCCATCAGACCAGCGCGATCTCGCCCAGGCGCCCGCGGAAGGGGCGAGCTTCGCTGCAGTTGTCGTCCTGGCCGAGCTGGCGGAGCAGGACGAGCACATGTTGCACCGGGGTCTCAGGGACGTCGGAGACGACGATGCCCGGCTGCTCGGTGTTGAACTCCCGTGCGCCCAGCTGGCGATCCCAATTCTCGAACGACGATGGCACGCTCTCGCTCGCTGACGTGTAGAACTCGATGATGTACGGGGCGGTGAGCGCGTTGACCGTGATCGCTCGTTGTGCCGGTGCGTCGAAGTTCACGACCAGACCGACGCCGAACTTGCCGCCCATGAACTCGCCGTCGTAGCACGAGGTTCGCCAGAACGTCGAGGAGTCGCCGTCGGCGAGGGCGAGGATGGCCTCGTCGTCGTTCTCCTCGTCGTCGTCGCCGTCGGGGTCATAGGCGTCGATCGATGCGATGCCGTTCACTGTGGCCCCCTCGTCGGTGGCAAGGCCGGGGATCTCTTCAGTGACGTTGTCGATCGATGCGTTGGCCTCGTCGGCTGCCGCGTCCTCGTCGCCCGGCGCAGGTTCGGCCCCAGCGGGAAGGACGGATGTCGGTGCGCTGCCGTCACCGTCGTCGGTGCCGAACTGCACACTCATCCAGAGCAGGACCGCAACGACCGCGGCGAGCAGCAAGAGCCCACCGATCACGGTGAGGGACGGCTTGCTGCTCTGCGCCATGCCTTTTGCCGGCTGGCCGCGCTGCGCTCCACCGGCGCTCGGCGTGCGGTCACGCCGCTGCGTGGGGACAACGGCGCGCGTGTTGGGAACCGCCTGCACAGGAACAGAACCGGTGATGCGTTCGGGTTCGCCGGGGATCCGGCGTTGCGGAGGCAACGGTGTGGTGGCGGCGTGGCGGGGGTCGATTGGTACCTGGCCCGTTCGGCGGGCGCGGCCGGGCGTGGGGTCACGACGTGTGCCGCTCGGCGGAGACGGTGCTTGTGTGGCGCGTCGTCGGTCGTCGGCGCGTCCGTCGAGGTCCGATGGAGCGCGGCGGAGTCGCCCTGCGGAGAACGGGGCGACCGGGGAATGCTCGTGTGGCGTGGCGTCGATCTCGGGCGGGCCTTCGGCTGCTGCTGCCTCGAGCGCGGCGACCAAATCGGCGCCGGTTGCGGGCCGATGCAAGGGATTGCGGGCCAACAGTTGGTGGATGATCGTGACCAGGCTGGTCGGCAGCGTGGCGCGCAGTCGGTTCAGATCGGTGGGGTCACGTTGCAGTCGCGCCAGAGCGGTGTCGGCATCGGTTTCGCCGAGGAACGGCACCCGCCCGGCGAGGCATTCGTAGAGCACGAGGCCGAGGGAGTACAGGTCGGCGCGGCCGTCGAGCTTCTTGCCCCGGACCTGCTCGGGCGACAGGTACTTGGCTGTGCCCATCATGATGTTTTCGCTGGTGAGGTCGTCGCCTCCGGCGAGGGCCTTCGCGATGCCGAAGTCGGTGAGCAGCACGCGCCCATCGGGGGTAATCATGATGTTGCCGGGCTTGACGTCGCGGTGCACGAAGTTGTTCTCGTGTGCGTGGTGGAGCGCGGCGGCGGTGCACGCACCGATGTGGCCGGTGAGTTCGGGGGACAGGCGCTTCTGCGTGTCGAGCAACTGGCGCAGGCTCTTGCCGTCGACCAATTGCATCACCACTGCTTGGCGGCCTTCGTGCTCGAACACGTCGTGGACGGCGACGATGTTCGGGTGGTTCAGGCTGGCGGCTGCGATGGCCTCGCGTCGAAACCGTTCGGCGACGACTTCGTCCGAGGCCAGCATCGGTTTGAGCCACTTGACGGCGACCTTGCGGTCGAGGGTGAGGTCGACTGCCAACCACACTTCGGCCATCCCGCCTTGGGCCAGCCGTCGCTTGAGCTGATAGCGCTCAGCTATCAGCGTTTCGGCAGGAGGCGGGGCAGACATGATCGCTGTGAACGCTACTGCTCCTGCCCCGTCCGTTGGGGGCAATGATTCGTGACCTGATCCGTGACCTCATTCGAGGGGGTGGAACGTCAGGACACTTCGTGGAACGCGACGCCGATCGTTCCCCGTCCGCCGTGGGTGCCGATCACCGGGCCGATTTCACCGACGATGATCTTACCGTCGTAGTGCGGGCGGAGCATGTCGACGAAGGCGTCGACGTCGCTGCAGTCCGCGTGCAAGACCGCGAGATTCTCGATGCGCCCTTCGAAGCTCTTCACCTTGTTGACGAGATAGGCAAGCGCCTTCGACCGTGTGCGCTGCTTGCCTTCCTGCTCGACGACGCCGTCGGCGACTTCGATGATCGGCTTGATCGACAGTGCGGTGCCGAGCAGCGCGCGGGCGTTGCCGATACGGCCGCCCTTCTTCAGGTTGTCGAGCGTGTCGAGCGCACCGAACACACGGGTGCGTTGGGCCAGCGAGGTGGCGAGTGCTTCGACCTCGTCGATCGAGGCACCGTCGTGCCCGGCGCGGGCGCACGCAAGGGCGATCGTGCCGAGCCCCATGGTGACGGTGCGGCTGTCGACGACGCGAACGTCGAGATCCAGCGAGTCGTCTGATGCAATCGAGCGAGCGGCGAGCTCGGCGCTCTGCATCGTTGCTGACAGTGCTCCGGACAGTGAGACGACCACGACGCCGGCAGCGCCCTCGGCCGCGAGGTCGCGGTAGGCGGTCTCGAACTGACCGGGTGCCGGTGCGGCGGTTTCGGGCAGGGTGTCGGAGCCGACACATCGAGTCCAGAACTCAGCGACAGTGAGCTGTTCGCGGTCGATGAACTCTTCGTCGCCGAAGCGAATGCTCAGTGGGACGATGATGATGCCGAGTGCCTCGGCGATCTCCGCGGGCAGGTCACACGAGCTGTCGGTGACGATGCGAACGACTCCCGTGGAAGTGCTCGAGGCGGGCGTGCTGGACGATGCTTCACTCACGAGTGAGAAAGGCTACTGCGATGTTGCAGGGCCGGTGTCGCCGCCGGCGCCTGTGCCCTCGGGATGGCGATCATCGGACGACTGGTCCGGCTCGAGAAAATCATCCGGCCCCGCCTCAACGCCGTCTTCGCCCAACACGACCTCGACTCCTGGGAATTCGATGTCCTGGCCACGCTGGTCCGCTCGATCACGCCGCCAACGAACTCGCCATCATTGACCAATGACCGTCCAAGTAGTTCGGCGACCAGCGGTTCTCGACCCTGCTGTGTCTCACGGGGCGATACGGAGCAGGGCCGAGAAGATGGAAACAGGTGCTCGGAAGGGTCAGTCGAGCGGTTCGACCAGCGCTCGGCGCTTGCGCCAGTTCGCGAACCACCACGTGCCGAGCATGAGCAGGAGGCCGCCGGTGAGGACCTGCCCGAGTCCGGTCAGGCTGTTCACGCGGGCGGTCAACGCAACGGGGTCACCAAGCGGTTCACCGATGGGGGTGAGGAGCTGGATGGACACGGGTGAGGTGCCGTTCGAGCGTGCGCGCACCGGCACCTGAATGTCAGTGCTGTCGTTGGCCCGCAGCGACACAACTTCATCGTTTTCCGGGAACGTGAGCTTGGAGGACGTGAGGCGCACCATCACCTTGACTCGCTCCTCGCCGTTGTTCGTCAGGCGCAGCGGAATGTTGTCCGAGCGGCCCGTCAGCGTGAAGGTGAACGGTTCCGGAAGTGCCAACGCTGACTTGATGTCGCTCGCCTCAGCGGCAACTCCGTCGATGACCGCCGTGGCCTCGGCGTCACTGACACCGTTCGAGAGCAGCACATCGAGCTGCTCGAGCCAGATGGGGAGCCGCCCGTCGTCGTCACTCAGCATCGACGCGGTACTGATGAGGCTGAGCTTCGTTGCTTCGACGGTCGCGAGGCGCGCGGTCAGGTCGGGGCCCGCGACATCTGGCAGCACGAGTGGTGTTCCACCAGGGGCCCGCTGCGTGTCAGTGGTGCCAACGAGGGCGGTCGGCGCAACAACGTCGATGTCAGGTGTGGTTGCCGCCATGGCCACGAACGCATTGATCAATCGAGGGTCCGGCGGAGCGAGGTCGTCGAGGCCAATCAGCTTGCTGCGCCGCACTGTGCGGCCTTGGCTGCGGTGATCGAGAACGGCGGCAGCGACGGTCCTGATCGCCCACTCCGTCGTGGTCGAATCGGCCAACGTCTCGTCGGCTTGCTCGGGCGCGAACTCTGGACTGATTGGGTCGGTGAGCAGGATGGGCAGCGTGCCGCCGTCGGGGAGTGCGACCTCGACGAAGCGGTCCGTGTCCGGGCGTTCGCCTCCGACGAAGTCGTCGTAGCGTTCCGGCGTCATCACCAGATAGCGCACGCCGAGGGTGCGCAGCAGCTGTGCTCCCGGGGCACTCAGCGCGGTGTCCACGATGCGCACGACTCGGGTGGGAGGTCGGGACAGCGCTGCGGTGACGGTGTCCTCGCCGCGCTCGAGGGCCTGCGTGTACCGATCACCGATGCCCGCCTCCACTGCTGATGACACGTCCAGGTTGATGTCGCTCAGCGCCACGAACTCGTCATCGCGCACCACGTCGGCGATGTCGTCGATCGCTGCGTCGTTCAAGGCTGCGGTAAGCACCCCGGGTGGGATCGATGCCAGCAGTGGCGGATCGATCTCGGCGGCCGCGGCAAGGATGGCGTCAGCGCGTGTGGCGGCCGCGGTGTCGCCGTTGCCACCAGTCCCGGGTGGGCGCTCGGCTGCGGTCACGATGGCGAACTGCACAGGTTCCGCGGGGCGGGTGGCGTCGCCGTCCCCTGGGCGCCGTTCGACGAGTGTGCCATGCGTACCGATGAGGTCATCGTCGACGAGCAGTTGTACGCGCAGGGGGTACACGCCGGGTGTCGGGAATTCCAGGCTGTCGGGCCCACTCAGTTCCGTGTCCCCGCCGACGTCGGTCGGAAGAGTCAACGTCAGGAGCGCGATGTTGGCGTCGACCACCTCGATCGCAGTCCGTGCGTCAGCAATTCGAACGCCGTCGATGTTGTTCCGAAACGCGCCCGGCACCGCCCGATTGCCGAGCAAGCGCTTGGCGTCGTCGATGTCAGTGATCGTGGCGAAGTTCGCGACGTCGATGGTCAATGTCCGCAGGGGCGCCACGGTGGTGGTGGGCGCAGGGGCTACGGTGGTGACCGGCGGCAGCGGAATTGGGGCAGGTGCGACCGGGGCGCTGGGATCGGTCGGAGGAACCGGTGTCGTGGGGATCGTTGTGGTGGTTGTCGT
>CAXMZV010000025.1:0-15844 GCA_964199985.1 Candidatus Ilumatobacter isfjordensis
TTCAGTCCATTGATGATGGAGAAGACATACGGGGGCAGGTTTTCGATCCGTCGAAAGTCCATCCTCGGAAACTACCGACTCGACTCCCCCGCAGAAGGTGCTCATTCCATCCGTCACACCCCACCAGTCCGAAAAATGGCGCAGAATGTTTGCTCAGCGAACATTTTCCTTCACATTTCAGCTGGGGATGTCTGAGAGCCCGGGCAGCAGGGCTGCCCCGACCGCACCAGCGAGGGGGCCCCATTCGGCGAACTCGACGCGCGGCATCGGGCGTAGATCCGGTTGGTACAGCAATTGGCCGTACCAGCGGACGATTGGATCGAGGTACAGGTCCGCTCCTGACGCCAGTCCCCCGCCCAACACGAACATCTCAGGGTCGAACGCATTGGTCAGGTTCGACAACCCGAGTGCAACCCAGCGACCGAAGTCGTCGATGACCTCGAGCGCTTCGGGATCTCCTTCACGTGCCGCAGCCTGCACGTGCTCGCCACGGACGTTCTGCGCATCGCCACCGGCGTGACGCACCACGTTTTGGAGGCGTCGACCTGTCGCTGCCTCGCGAGCGAGCATGGCCAAACCTGAGCCGGACGCGTAGCGCTCCCAGCAACCACGTCGACCGCACGGGCATCGAGGCCCGTCGGGGTGCACGACCATGTGCCCGAACTCTCCGGCGAATCCGTTGAGCCCACGCTGAAGCGCGCCATTGCTGACCATTCCGCCACCGATACCCGTGCCGAGGGTGACCAGCATCAGGTTGTCGATGCCAGCGCCGGCACCAAGCTGCCACTCGGCAACCGTTGCGCAGGTGGCGTCGTTGTCGACCACGATCCCGCCGGGGAGCCGTCCGGCCAAAAGCCCGCGCACGTCGAAGTCCGCAACACCGTCGAGGTTCGGAGCGGCACGCAAGACACCCTCATGCGTCACCAGGCCGGGCACGCCGACACCGAGGCTGCCCTCGTGGCCCAGCGACTCAGCAAGCTCAACGAGGACGTCGATCAACGGATCGAGGCTGTTCTCGCCGCGCGGCGTGGGCCGGCGATCTTCTGCGACGACGGCACCGGTCGCGTCGAGCGCCACTCCGAGCGCCTTGGTTCCCCCGACGTCGATACCGATTCGACGAGCCGGCTGTACACCGGCCGCGGTCATCCTTCGGCTCGGACCTTGAGCTCGCGCACGGTGTTGAGAATGCGCACCTCGGCGCGACGCTTCACGAAACCGGGCAGCGGGACAACCAAGTCGATGGCGAGGTCGTACTGCACTTCGGTGCCAGCACCGGATCGCGCAAACTTGAAGACACCGTCGATGGAACGCTGGATGTCGCCACGAAGCATCCGCCAGCCGAGCTCGGCGGGAGCGTTGGTGTAGTCGTAGGCGAGCGTGTAGTGCGTGCTGCGCCCGAGCGCTGACGCCCGGAACTCGACTTCGGACGGACGACCCTGGTCATCGGTGGCGTGCACCGTGACGTTCTTGATGTCACGAGCCCAATCGGGATAATTCTCGATGTCGACAGCGATCTCCCAGACGCGCTCTGGCGACGCCTCGATGGTGATGCTCTCCGTTGCTGTCTCAGCCATGATCCTCATTCTGGTCGGTGGAGGCGGTCGATGTCCCGCCATCTTGGCGCGAATCGGCGCTCGCCTGGTGCATCGGGCGGTGCATCTGTGCCCCATCGGCCTCGAGCCGCGGACCGAAGTCCGCGTGATACGCCGCCCAGAGCCCGTTCATGCCGAGCCCGAACATGGGAACGAGTAGCCCAACAGCCAGCGACGACCCCGGGCTGCCGTCGGGACCGTCGAGTCGCCAGATGGCCGTGGCGAATGCGGCAACCACCTGGATGGCCAACATCGACAACATCATGCGGCGGACGGTGGCCGGCGTTCCGGGTCCGAACAGCAAGAAGAGTTGGGTGACCGACACCTCTTCCTCGCGGCTGCGTTGGATGGCGTTCCAGAAGCCCCAGAGGAAGGCGAACACGCCGACCATGAACAGTCCCATGGCCGTTGCTGCGCCGACCCACTGCGCTGCTGTGGTGAATACCGCTGCGGCAAACACCGCCGTGATCACGAAGAGCACCGTGCCGGCAATGTTGGCCCTGACAATGATGATTCCGTGTTCGGTCGAGCCCCGAGCGGGGGTGCGATCGAGTTCGCCGGTGGTCACCACGTCATTGTGCCAGCAGAGTCAGTCGAAGACGCCGAGTGTCTCACCAAGACGCTGCGCGAGCACGTCGTAGGAGAACTCCTCGAGCACTCGCTCGCGCGACCGCGTCGCCATCGACGCCCGCAACTCGTCGTCATCGAGCAGGCGGGCAATGGCGTCTGCGACCATCTGGATGTTCTCGGGTTCGCTGATCACGAGCCCGGTCTCGCCGTGGGCAACTGCTTCAGCTGCACCACCCGAGTCACCGGCGATCTGGGGGACGCCGCACGACGCTGCCTCGATGAAGACGATGCCGAATCCCTCTTGCTCGAGGCCTCCCCATCGATTGCGACACAACATCGTGAACACATCACCGCAGCCGTACAGCGCCGTGAGATCGGCGTTGGGCACGCGGCCGAGGAATCGCACGGGTGCATCAAGTTCGTCGGCGAGCCGCTTGAGCCGGTCTTCCTCGCGTCCGCCACCTGCGATGACCAACAGAAGGTCTGGCCGCGAATGCTTCAGGCGGGCCACAGCTCGGATCGCTGTGTCGAAGCCCTTGCGCGGCACCAGCCGCGACACGCTGACCAGGAGTTCGGCATCGACGGGAAGCCCGAGATGCTCGCGGGCAGCCGCTCGCTCCGACGTCGACAGCGGCACGAACTTGTCGGGGTCAACGCCGCACGGCACCACTGTGGTCGGCAGCGACCGGCCAGCAGCGTGATCGGCTTCCGCTGCGGGGTATCCGCCCGCCGCGATGATCTTGCGGGCTCGTTTGAGTGTGTAGGCGAGTGCTTGCTTCGAGCCCGGCAAACGGCCGGGAATCGTGACCTCGGCCCCGTGCAAGACCAGGTCGTACGGCACCTTCAGCGACGGACCGACAAGTCCGAGCGGCACCGCAGGGTCCAGGACCACGAGGTCGGCGCCGAAGTCGTCGACCAGTTCGTTGATCTGCTTGACCATCCACGGGTGCGGGAGCAGGAACGGCTCGCGAGTGCGCTCGATGCGATACGGCTCGCCGGCGTCGAACTCGGCGGTGCCTTCGTAGGGGCTTGTGAGTACGGCAAACTTGTCCGCCGGGAGGCGACGCCACCACTCCCACAGCAGTGACTGGATGCCACCGATCTTGGGCGGATAGTCGTTGGTGACGAGCAGGTGTTTCATGAGCGTGCGAGGAGTTGCTGCGCAGCCCAGTCGGCGTGTTCGACCAGCACTGCGTTGGTGTGCTGACGGTAGCGCTCGACGGTGCCTCGAACACGTTCATCTGCAGGGTCGCCGACGTTGCCCACGACGACCAGAGCGTTGCGACGCACGAGGTCGAAGTCACGGTCGGCGATGTACCACCGGCCGTAGCGATCCTCGATCCAGTCGTCGGGGCGGTCGAGGAGTTCGAGTGCGTCGACCCACGCCTGCACATCGGGCGACAACGGCACCGTGTTGCGCGGACCGAGCCGCACGGAGATCGGGCAGACGTCTTGGCAGTCGTCGCAACCGTAGATGCGATCGTGGACGGCTTCGCGGAATTCGAGCGGAATCGACCCTGGTCGCTGCATCACCCAGCTGAGGCAGCGATTGCCGTCAATCACCCCGGGTGCGATGATCGCGTCGGTCGGACAGCCCTCGAAGCACTTGGTGCAACTCCCACACCCGTCAGGAGCAAGCCGCTCGTTCCACTCATAGTCGGCCGTGGTGATAATCGAGCCGAGGACGAAGAAGCTCCCGGCACCAGGCAGCAGCAGGTTGGCGTTCTTGCCGTACCAGCCGAGGCCCGCTCGATGCGCCACGGCGCGATCAACGATGGAGTTGTCGTCGGCGAAGGCAACCGCCCGGTGCCCCGACCGACGGATCAACTTGCTCGCAGACCGAAGCCCCTCGCGCAGGGGTGCGTAGTGATCAACCCAGGCGTACTTGCCGACTCGGGCATGTGGACCAGCGTCCGGATCAGGGGCCGGCGGCTCGGTGTCGGTGAGGTACGGGCGAGCAGCGACGATGATGGACCAGGCGTCGGCGACGGCATGGCTCGGATTCGTCGATCGGTCGGGGTTGCGGTACGTGAACCCCATGTCGGCGTGCAGCCCGGCCGCCTTGCGTTCGTGCAGCGTCGTGCGGGTCTCAGCGAGAATCTCAGCTGAACAGACGCCGACGTGTGTGATGCCCCAGTCTTCGACGTGCGCGGTGATCTCCTCGATCGATGGAACCGGCTGGGGACGACGCACACCGGCAGCGTACGGAACGATCAGGCGTGGACGGAAACGCCGTACGCCTGGAACTCGTCGAGCGGAACGAGTTGGATCGGTTCGTTGACCAAGCCGGCCCGAATGAAGAGCGAGATCGCCACCTCCTGCGGATCAGGCACACGCGGTACTTCGGCGAGGGCGACCGGCACGTAGTCGATCGGGCCATCGTCATTGGCCAGCAGATGCGTGACGAAGCAGTCATTGCAGGCCGTCGTGCCTGCGCCGATGCAGGTCTTGCAGTCGATGGAGAAGTCGTCGTTCTCAGTCATGTCGCCATCATGCATGAGCACTGTCACAGAGATGCGAAGCTGGCAGGCGACATGACGAGCGATCCCCCTCTCGATCCCAGATCCGGCGAACTCGACGACGCCGCGACAGATCCGACCGCCGAATTCCGAACACTCAACCGTCGCCTGCTCACCAATCCCGTGGTCGTCCGTGCCGCTGGCAGCATCGTCATTGCGTGCGCCGTGCTGATCTGGCCCGATCGCACCGACCGCATCCTCGTCCGTCTGCTGGGCATTGCCCTCGTCTGGATCGCGGCATCTTCGGTCTGGACGGCCAGACGCCACCGAGCGTTCACTCCTGCTCGGATCGCCAAGGTTGCCGCAGGCACGGCTCTTGGCGGATTCCTGATCGGCTGGCCCGAGCAGTCCGAAATCACCATCGGCCGGCTGGGCGGAGCGATCCTCATCCTGCTTGCAGTCACGGCGTTCCGCGCCCGTCGACGTGATCCGGGGACCGGTCCGGGAGCGGTCCGCCCGACGGCGTCCGTCATCGCCGGCGCCCTGTTGCTCGCGTTCCCGTCGGAAACGCTCTCCGCTGCCACACTGGCCGTCGCGGTTGGCTGGATCATCGTCTCGACGATCGCCATCGTCGCCATCGTCGAGAGCAACGAGGTCGACGTCGACCCTGACGCCTCGATCAGCGACATCGCGATCGCGTGGTTGGCCGATCGACACAAGTCAGCGGACGCCCGCCAGGAGCTCTACGACAAGATCCTCTTCGACGGTCCGGACCAGGCACGGCGCGTCACTCGATTCTTCACCTTGATGACGTTCGCATCGATCATCGCCGCGATGGGCGTCGTGACCGACTCGACCGCGGTGGTCATCGGCGCCATGCTGATCGCTCCGCTGATGACACCACTGATGGCCATCGCCATCTCGCTGGTGATGGGTTGGCCGAATCGCCTCGGGATGGCAGTGCTCATCGCAACGGCGGGAATTCTCCTCGCCATCGGGATCGGTGTCGTGCTCGGACTGGTCGTTCCTGTCGCCATCTCACCCTCGACGAACACTCAGATCGTCGCTCGGTCAACGCCGACACCTGTCGACCTCATCACGGCGCTGACCGCAGGCGCTGCGGGGGCTTACGGTCTGTCGCGCCCAGATGTGTCGGACTCGCTGCCCGGTGTCGCCATCGCCATTTCGCTCGTGCCGCCGCTGTCGGTGGTCGGCATCGCCTACTCCCAAGCCGACTGGGCAGCCGGCAACGGCGCACTCCTGCTCTTCATGACGAACATGGTGGCGATCCTCACCATGGGCGGGATCACCTTCGTGCTGACAGGGGTCACGCCATTGTCTGTGGTGTACGAAGGCCAACGTCGGGTGCGGACTGCCCTGACGTCCGTCGGCTTGTTGGCATTGATCGTGATCGGCGGCTTGCTTCTGAATGGTGCCCAGGTCGCCTCCGATTCCCTCGATCAGTCACGGACGGCGAAAGCAGTCACGACATGGCTCGAAGATGCTCCGCTGCACCGATTGGTCGAGAGCAGCGTGGATGGCGACGTGGTCAACGTCATCGTGATCGGCCCCGTCGACGGGCTTGCCGACGTCGATGCGTTGGCCGACGAACTCAGCGAGTCGTTCGGCCGCGACATCAGCGCGGACGTTCGCATCGTCGTCGAGGAACGGATCACCTCGTCCGACGGCTGAAATCAGAGAACGGCGAGCAGGGCATTGCTCGGAATCACGTTGGCGCCGTCGGCGCGGACATCGCGAACGATCTCAGCATCGTTGGTGACCACGACGACTGCGTGGTTGGCGGGGATGCGCTGCACCTCGTCGCGGATGACGTCGTCGGCGATGGTGCCCTCTGGCGAGTACACGACGCGGGCCAGGCGCCGGCGCGATGCATGTGCACCCACAATCGATGCACCGTCGAAGACCACCGTGATGTCGGTGCCGAACCGTCGGGCCAGGTTTTCGACCGCATCGAGGAAGACATCGCGTTGCTGCTCGAGCGGCCGATTCGGCCAGCCGAGCTTCGCCACGTTGTAGCCGTCGATGATGAACTGAGCGTCCGATCGGGCGAGGAACTGCGCCGCTTCACCTGAGCTCGCGATGACTCCGCCGGGCAATGCAAGCGCTGTACGCCGCGTTCTGCGCGCACGCTGCGTTGAGTCGGCGGAGTCCTCGTCGTTGGAAACCAGCAGTGTTTCAAGCTGTGCAGCAAGCAGGCGGGCCACCTCGGCAGCTGCGGCAATGTCGTCGTGGTGGTCGGGCGCCTGCACCGGTTCGGGAGCCTTGACGGGCGCCGGTTGGCGCTGGGCGGATCGCAACTGATCCTCGGCGCTCTGCGCCTTGGCCACTGCTGCCACCTCACGATCGCGAGCGTGGCGGATTTCCATCCGGACGTCGGTGAGTTCGGTCTTCATCTCGGCAAGCAGTTCGCCGGCCTTCGCGACTTCGGCTCGCAGTTCATCGACTTCGGTCGTCTGCATCTCAACGAACTCATTGCGCTGAAGTAGTTCGGCGCGGGTCCGAGCAGCAACCTGCTCAGCAGCGTCACGCCGTTTCTCCGCTCGTCGCAGCTGGGATCGGAGGTCGCCTGACTCCGCGTCGGCGTCGATCTGCGCCGCGAGTTCGCGTGCCGTGTCATCCCAACCGTCACGATGTTCAAGCCAGAGGCGGCCAATTTCGTCGACGAGTTCGGGCAGCGCGCCCGCAGCGAGCCGCGACCGAAAGACCGGGTCGTTGTCGATAACCCGGCGCAGGCGACCCAAGGCGGCGCTCGGCAGTCGCGGCTTGTTGAAGAACGGCTTCAGTTCCTTCGGGTACGGCAGAGTGGGCTTGCGCTTCTGCCCCTCCGACGACATGAGCACGGCGAATTCGAGCGCACTGCGAAGGTGCTTGTGCTCGATATCGGCCATACCCACGACGCTACCCGACCGGACTCAGGCGAATCCGTCCGGTTCGCTGCCGCCGACCCATCACGGAGGCGAACCAACGAACATCTTTTTGCTCGACGGGATTGACAACGGACAAACGTTCGTGCTTGAGTTGCTCGAATGCCAGTTGGGGGCGTTCGAGACATTCATCAGCGATCGTTCGACGACCTCGGCCGGCCGCTGAGCGATGTCACGTTCTGTGTGGTCGACCTCGAGACCACCGGCGGCAATCGCACCGACGACATGATCACCGAAGTCGGCGCCGTCAAAGTGCGCGGCGGAGAGGTGCTCGGCACGTTCCAGACATTGGTCAACCCCGGCCGAGCCATCCCGCCGCAGATCACGATCCTCACCGGCCTCAGCGACGCGCTCGTCGCTCCGGCGCCGCGGATCGAGACGGTGCTGCCAGCGCTGCTCGAGTTCATGGGTGACACCGAGTCAGGCAACACCGTGATCGTCGGGCACAACGTCGGATTCGACGTGGCGTTCATTCGCGCTGCGCTCGAACGTGTCGATCGGCCACGACTCGAGGGCACCATCATCGACACGCTGGCGCTCGCTCGACGCCTCGTGCGCGACGAGGTGCCGAACTGCAAGCTCGGAACACTGGCCGATCGGCTGCGCTTGGAACATCGGCCGAGCCACCGGGCTCTCGATGATGCATGGGCCACTGCGGATCTGCTGCACTTCCTCATCGAGCGAGCGTCGGGCATGGGCGTGCTCGGCCTCGACGACCTGATCGCGCTCTCGAAGCTCGCTGGCCACCCGCAGGCCGCCAAATTGAAGATGACCGCAGACCTACCCCGCTCCCCCGGCGTCTACATGTTCTGCGGCCATCAGGGTCAGGTGCTGTACGTCGGCAAAGCGACCAACCTCCGCCAGCGCGTGCGGAGCTACTTCGGGAGCGATGACCGCCGCAAGATCGGCCCGATGCTGCACGAAACACAGACGGTGCGGCATCTTCCTCTGCCCGACCCGATCACCGCCGAGGTGATCGAGCAGCGGCTGATCGCGCAAATGCTTCCTCGCTTCAATCGCAAGGGCACCAGGGCCGACAAGTACTGCTACGTCAAGCTCGACGTCGATCAGCCGTGGCCACGCCTGTCGATTGTGAAGAACCCGGCCAAGAAGGGCATCCACCTCGGTCCGCTCCCGTCGCGCACGATGGCGCACCTCGTGGTCGATGCGCTGCACACTGCAGTGCCGTTGCGCCGGTGCACCGAGCGACTCGGGCGCAACTTCGTGCCCGCCGACGACGCTCCGATGTGTAGTGCAGCGCAGCTGGGTGTGGCGCATTGCCCCTGCTCGGGCACGGCCGACGCGGCCGAATATGCCCGTGCCGTCGAGGTGGTCCGACGTGCGATGACGGGCGATCCGGCGATCGCGGTCGACCGGCTCCACGACAAGATGCGTGCGCTCGCCAATCAGCAGCGATTCGAAGAGGCGGCCACGCTGCGCGATCGGCTCCAGGCTCTGCTGGGCGCGGTGAAGCGCCACCGGCTGGTCGAGACGCTACGTTCCGCCGACCGGGCGCAGATCACGGTCAAGGGCACAACGTGGATCGTCGAACATGCTCGGTTGGTTGACGTCACCCAGGAGGGGTTGGCAACCAAGACGCTCCCCGTCGAACCGCCCGACTCGGTTCCGCTCGGCACGCCTCTCGGTCGCGAGATGATCGACGAGGCCCTCGTGCTCGCCAAGTTCTTCGAGAAACACGCCCTGTCAGCGACGGCAACATGTTCGGGCGACTGGGACTTCCCCGTCGCCGCAAACGACCAGATTCCTCACCTCCGGGCGTCGTAGGGTCCGGGCATGGACGAATCACTGGCGCCTCCTGGGCGCTTCCAACTCGATCATGCGCCGAGCGAGATCACGGCACTCGTCGAGTTTCTCGACATCCACCGTCTTGAGTTTCACGAACGCGTGTGGGGTCTGACCGACGATCAGTTGCGTCAAACTGCGGCTGCGTCGGATCTCACCCTCGGCGGGCTCGTCAAGCACATGGCGCTGGTCGAGCACAGCTGGTTCGAGCACCGGTTCCTCGGCATGGACGAGCGCGAGCCGTGGGCATCGGCCCCATGGGACGACGATGAAGACTGGGAGCTGACGACCGCGGCGAACGACACCGGCGAAGAACTCTTTCGCCTCTACGTCGACGCCTGCAATCGATGCCGAGACGTCATCGCGAACGCTGAATCACTCAATCAGCTCAGCGTCCGCACCGACAAGAACGACAAGCCCTGGAACTTGCGTTGGATCATGATCCACATGATCGAGGAGTACGCCCGCCACCTCGGTCACGCGGACCTCATCCGCGAGTCGATTGACGGCACGAAAGGCTGACCGGTGATTGAGCACCCTGGCGATCGGCCACCGAACTCGCTCGCAGCCGATGAGTTGACCACGCTCAACGAGTTCCTCGACTACTACCGCAACGAGCTGCTCGGTCGCGCCTCGGGTCCCACGCAGGAACAGCTCGCCATCGCCAGTCCACCATCGGTTCTGTCGCTCGGTGGGCTGATCAAGCACATGGCCACGGTCGAAGATGTTTGGTTCGAGCATCGATTCGCTGGCCGAGCAGAGCCGGAACCCGGGATCTTGATGCCGCCCGGCCACTTCGAGTGGGACTTCACGTCTGCAGCAGACGACACGCCGGAGCCACTCGAAGCGTGGTACGTCGCATCGTCTGATCGCAGCCGTCAGGTGACTGCCGCTGCTGGATCACTCGACGATCTCTCAGCACTGAGCAATCCCAGCGGCGAGCGCTACAGCCTCCGGTGGATTCTGGTCCACATGGTCGAGGAGTACGCCCGTCACTGCGGGCACGCCGACCTCATCCGCGAGGCAATCGACGGCGTGCGGGGCTGACCGGTCGACCGATCAGCGTTCGATGCGGCAGCCGAGGGTGTCGATCGTGAGCAGTTTGTTGTGACCACCATTGGGCATTGCCGCTGCGACGTCCTCAGCGACGTCTGGCGGACACAGGAAGCCCACGGTGGGGCCGCTGCCTGACAACCAACCGGCCCAGGCTCCGGCAGCAACGCCCGCGTCGAGCGCATCCTGGGCTCCGGGAACTCCGGGCAGCCGAACAGACTGATGCAGTCGGTCGGTTGCCCCCGAGGCCAGCAGCGACGGGTCGTCCTGGACGAACGCCATCACGAACTGGATCGCACGGCCGATGTTGTGCACGGCGTCGGCGCGGTCGACCGTCGGGCCCAACGCCTCGCGAGACTTGTCGGTTGAGGTCGTCACCTCGGGCACCCACGCCACGAAGGTGGCGGTCGCCATCGTCGGACCAACCGGCACGGACACGAATTCGCCCTGCGCGAACGCCGTCACGCCACCGTGGAGCGAGGCCGCAACGTTGTCGCCGTGGCCTTCGAGCACGGTGGTGTGGACCAGGATCTCGTCGCTGCGGTCAGCGAGCCCATGGCTGCCACCGGCCTGCACCGTTGCCAATGCGGCAGCCCCAACGCGAGCTGCGCCGCTGAAGCCGAGGCCGCGGCCCATGGGGATGTTGCAGCGCATCCACATCGGACCGCTTCCACCAAGGGCCTCGAACGCAATGCGTCCGGGATGATGCGCGTCGAGTTGCTGAGCATCGCCTGGAGCCTGACCGAGGCCACAGTCTGCGTACAGGTCGAGGGCCATCCCGAGCACGTCGAACCCGGCCCCGAGGTTGGCTGACGATGCTGGGGCTCGAACGAACCAACCGTCGTCGTGAGCGCCGGTCACGCGTCGCTCGCCGCGGACTGTGACACCTTCTGGGAAATCAGGGCCATCTTGGCCAGCGTCGCCGCTGCCCGGCCGTCGTCGATCGCCGATGCAGCGAGCTCGATGCCGGCTCCGATGTCGTCGACCTTGCCAGCAACGACGAGCGCTGCGCCGGCATTGAGCAGCACGATGTCACGGTGCGGACCGAGGTCGCCGGCGAGGACTCGGCGGACTGCTTCCGCGTTCTCTTCGGGTGCACCACCGCGCAGATCGGCGGCGACTGCTGGAGCGAGGCCGAGCGCCTGCGGATCGACGGAGAATTCTTCGACGACGCCTTCCTGCAGTGCGAGCACGGTGGAGGAGCCAGTTGTGGTCAGTTCGTCGAGCCCGCCGCCGTGGACGACCCACGCCGTAGTGAGCCCTTGCGCGGCAAGCGCCTCGACCATCGGTCGTGCAAACGTCGGGTCGGCGACGCCAATGAGTTGGCGTTGCACGCGTCCAGGATTGGCCATCGGGCCAAGCAGGTTGAACACGGTCGGCACACCCATCTCGCGACGAGGCGCTCCGGCGAACCGAAACGCCGGATGGAACGCCGGCGCGAAGCAGAACCCGATGCCGGCCTCACGCACGCATCGAGCAACGCCCTCCGGCGAGAGTTCCAGGGCCACCCCCAGCAGTTCGAACACGTCGGCGGTTCCCGCCTTCGACGAGGCGGACCGGTTGCCGTGTTTGCAGACCGGTGCCCCTGCGGCTGCGGTGACGATGGCGGCCATCGTCGAGACGTTGATCGAATGCGAGCCGTCACCGCCTGTACCGACGACGTCGACGCATGCCTCGCGTTCGGCGGCGGTGAGTGGAACGATCGCCGCCTCAGACATCGCCACGGCCAGCAGCCCAGCGAGCTCTTCGGCCGACTCGCCCTTGGCGCGCAGCGCGACGAGGAAGCCAGCGATCTGCGCCGGGGTCGCGTCGCCAGTCAGGATGTCGGACAGCGCGGCGCCCGTCTGGTCGCGCGTCAGGTCACGGCCGGCGATCAGTTCGCCAATGAGCGCGGGCCAGCCGCCGAGTTCAACGAGTGTCGCCATGTGACGATCGTACGACCCCGAGCGGATCGCTCGGAAATGTGTTGGTCCGTCGCGGACGTGGTCAGGCCGTCTTGCGTCGTTGCCGAATGATGCGGCGCCGATCGCGTTCGGTGGCTCCGCCCCACACGCCTGCCTTCTCACGAATGCTCAAGGCATGTTCGAGGCAGGTGGACTGCACTGCGCAGCTTTCGCACACGGCCTTGGCCGATACGGCGCTGGCTTCGTCGTCCGGGTAAAACATGCCCGAGTCCAACCCTTTGCAGGCGCCGTGGTCCCACCACTTCGGCTGCTCGTCTGTTGTTGTCTGTTGTTGCGCCGACATCTTTGAAACCCCCAAGGTCGATGCTGGTGCCCACTCATCTGGTGGGCATGCTCATTCCGTAATGGGAATCTAGGTGACCGATGGCACGTCGCGCCAGAAAAGCTGTACCGAAATCGGCACTTCTTGTTCAGCGGGGGTTCAGGGGGATGTCAGATCGGCAAGTAATTCGGCGTGCGTCGTGTCGCTGAGCACCACCGATTCGAGGTAGTCGGGATGATCGATGTCGACACGAACGGCGCCGGAACGGAACGAATCAATCTGCTCAGACGTCAGCTCGAACCGGATGTAGTGAACCGCTGCCGTGACGTGTTCGCGGGTCAACTGGGCGTCGTGGTCCTCGTCGCTCACCGATCGGACGGCATCGCCATTCGGCAGCACCATCACCAGTGAGCGCTCGATGCCGACCAGACGCGGCAGCCACTCGCGGAGTTGTTCGTCGCTCGTCAACTCGAGGAAGAGCGTGGCGCACAATTTGCCGTCGCTCGGAATCAATGGGTTGTAGGTGTCGAGTTCGATCTGGATCTGTTCGTCGATGACCAGCTTCTCGACTCGTGCCATCTCCTGCACCTGCATGTGCATGGTGTCGCGATTCTCGAACATCACGGTCAGAATTGTTCCGAACGCAAGACGGCGCCGGCGCTTGATCTCCATCACTCTGGTTCGAAAGTCCGCGCGAGTTCGCTCATATTCGCGGACGTCCATGATGTCATCGAGGGTCAGCTTCGACATGTGGTGCTCAGTGCTCTTCCGGGATGCCGTATGCGCGAGCGATGACTTGCAGCGGATGAGTTGCAGCGCTGCCGGTCTGCTCCATGATCGCCGTGTTGGCGAGATGGCAGTCGCCAGCGACCGCATCGCCGTCCGCCCTGGTGATCATGTCGCCGAGCTTCTTGGCGATGGGAATGGAGATGTCTTCGTTCTCGGCTCGGAAGCCCCACATGCCATCGACGCCTGAGCATTGCTGCACCATCTTGACCTTGGCACCCGTGAGCTTCATCAGGTCGCGGCTCTTGAAGCCGATGTTCTGGGCCCGCAGGTGACAGGGCGTGTGGTAGGTGATCTTCTCGACGGTTTCGCCGGCGAAATCGGTGTCGAGCACGGTGTCGTCAGCCTTGTGCACCTTCATGAGGTACTCGGCAGCGTCGTAGGTGTGCTCCGCGACGAGTTCCGCGTCCGGGCCACCGACGTAGTCGAGGTAGTCCTTCTTCAGCACGTAGCTGCACGTTGGCTGCGGGACCACGACATCGGTGCCCGAGCGGATCTCCTTGGCCAGCGTGGCAATGTTCTTCTCAGCAATCTTGGTGAACTGCTTGATGTCACCTGAGTGGAGCCACGGCGCCCCGCAGCAGCCAGCACTGGAGTTGTTGCACTCGATGCCATTACGTTCGTAGACCTTGACCAGGTCCTTGCCGATGTCGGTCTCCTGGTATTCGACGAGGCACGTCGGGTAGACGGTCACGCGGCCCTGCCGGTTGCCGAGGCGCACCTTCGGACGCTTCTTGAACCAGGTGGAGAACCGCTGCTTCGCGTACGGCGGCAGGAGCCGAACCGCCGACACACCAGTGACCTTGGCCGTGACCTTCCGGACCATCGAGCCCGGCTCGGCGTTGACGACCTTGTTTGCCAAAGGCGCAGCGGTTGTCGCTGCCTTGCCGAGCAAGTCGGTTCGGCCCATCACCTGGGTGGTGGCCTTCGATCGAGTGGATTTGATGCCGTGCTCGTGTTGCATCGCGTCGGCCCGCAACATAAGCCGCGGGAAGTCGAGCTTCCACTCGTGGAGTTCAGGGATGTACGGGCAGTTGACGTAGCAGAGCTTGCACTGGAAGCACTCGTCGACGACCTGGTCTTGTTGGGCCGGGGTCATCCGGCCCGCGTCCTGGTCGTCGTGCTGATCGATCATGTCGAACAGCGTCGGGAACGACGTGCAGAACTTGAAGCACAGGCGGCACCCGTGGCAGAGGTCGTAGACCCGCGTCAGTTCATCTCGAACGTCGGCTTCGTCGAGATAGAGCGGGTGTTTGGGGTCGTACGTGATCGTCATACGAGTGCTTCGTCGGGCAAGCCTCAGAGGGCGGCGAGTCCTTCGGAGAACTTTCCGGCGTGGCTCTTCTCGGCGCGGGCAAGTGTCTCGAACCAGTCGGAGATCTCGTCGAAGCCTTCATCGCGAGCGGTCTTGGCGAAGCCGGGGTACATCTCGGTGTACTCGTAGGTCTCACCAGCGATGGATGCCTTGAGGTTGTCTTCGGTGTCACCGATCGGCTCACCGGAAGCGGGGTCGCCAACTTCGGCGAGGTACTCGAGGTGGCCGTGGGCGTGGCCGGTCTCGCCTTCGGCGACCGAGCGGAACAGCGCGGCGGTGTCGGGGTAGCCCTCGACGTCAGCCTTCTGAGCGAACCACAAGTAGCGGCGGTTGGCCTGGCTCTCGCCAGCAAATGCCTCCGAGAGGTTCTCGTGTGTCTTGGTACCTGCGAGATCGGGCATGAATGTTCTCCGTTGTCTGTGTTTGCGAGGGTTTTGCAGTTGGCAAGATAGGTCGTGCGCCTCAGCGGACACAACTCAAGCAACACGGAATTCGCGCTCAGACGCACGTCACACGAATATGGCCCGCATGCGGGTGTTTTGCGCGACACATCCAAGCGCCACCTGACGATCTACGGTGGACGTCATGAACCCGCGGCAGTTCTCTCGCAGCCACATGCTGGCCGAGCTCCGCTCCGGCGAACCGTTCGACGTCCTCGTTATCGGCGGCGGCATCACCGGTGTCGGCGTTGCCCTCGACGCTGCGGCGCGCGGGCTGCGCACGGCGCTCGTTGAACGCGACGACTTCGCATCCGGCACATCGTCGAAGAGTTCGAAGATGGTGCACGGCGGGTTGCGCTACCTGCAGAACGGCGACGTGCGGCTCGTCTACGAGGCCTTGCGCGAGCGACGACGGTTGATGAAGAACGCGCCGCACCTCGTCGACGTACTCCCGTTCATGATCCCAATCATGACCAAGGACAGCGTGGTCTCGAAGAAGATCGCCCGGGCCTTGGGGTCAGCGATGTGGATGTATGACTTCACCGGCGGTTGGCGCATCGGCAAGTTCCACAAGCGGGTCAATGCGAAGCAAGCAGCCGAGCACTTCCCCACCACCCATCTCGAGAAACTCAGCTCGGGGTACCTCTACTACGAC
>CAXMZV010000026.1:0-15842 GCA_964199985.1 Candidatus Ilumatobacter isfjordensis
CGGTACCTGGGCCCAACGGGGCGCCGCCGTCCTCGCGCGAGCCGCCGACGAGAACACGATCGTCGAAGCTGACCTCGATGCGCCCGACGACCGAGCCCGGACGCGGATGATGGCGATTCCGGTCACTCACAACGGCCGAGTCATCGCGATCCTCGGCAAGGAATGGGAAGTCCGATCAGGGCGCACCCTCGGCGAACTTGAACGGGCCTACAACGAGATCTTCGACAAGTTTGTCGTCATGATCCAGGCTGGCACGTTCCCGTTCGCCGGTCGCGTCGCTGACTCGAGCGCGGCACCGCGAGTGGGAGACGGCGTCCTCAGCCTCGACGCCAACGGCACGGTCACGTACGTGTCTCCCAACGCAAACTCGGCGCTGCACCGCGTGGGGATCCAGGCCAACCCGGTCGGCATGCGCCTCGCCGAACTTGGCTTCCACGACGGCCCGGTCCGCCAGGCATTCGAACGACTCGAGCCGGTTGTCGAAGAGTTCGAACAGGGTGCCGACGTCACGTTGCTCAGCCGATGTGTCCCGCTCATTCACGAGACCGAGTCCGGCCCGGTGGTCGTCGGCGGTCTGATGCTGATGCGCGACGTCACCGAGTTGCGCAAGCGTGACCGTCTTCTGCTGTCGAAGGACGCGACGATTCGCGAGATTCACCATCGGGTGAAGAACAACTTGCAGACAATTTCGTCACTGCTGCGGCTGCAGGCGCGCCGTCTGACCAATCCCGAGGCGAAGGCCGCAGTACAGGAGTCGGTGCGCCGGATCCGCACTATTGCCCTGGTGCACGAGTCGCTCTCGCGCGAACCGGGCGAAGACATTGCGTTCATCGAGATCGTTCGGCCGCTGCTCCGGCTCGCCGAAGAGGGTCTGCAGTCGCCCGATCGCCCCGTTCGTTTCACGGTCACCGGTGACGGAGGTCGGATTCCGGCAAACACGGCCACCCCGCTTTCCGTCGTGCTCACCGAGCTGTTGCAGAACGCCGTCGACCACGGGTTCCCCGAAGGTAGCGGTGGCGGACAAGTCTCGGTGGCACTCACGCAGCGTCAACACCGTCTCGACGTCCGCGTCATCGACAACGGCCGCGGTGTCGCTCCGGGCTTCGACCTGGACGCCAGCACTGGGCTGGGCCTCTCGATCGTGCGGACGTTGGTGACGACCGAACTCAACGGGACGATCGAGATGCGCCCGGCGCGAACCGAGGACCTCGACGGTGTGCAACTGGGTGACGGCTCCAGCCATCAGCACGGCACGGTCGTCGAACTCAGCGTCCCAACGGTCGACTAGCTCCGACTGACCCGGCAGTGATCAGGCACACGCCGGACGGGCAGGTTCAGCTTGCGGAGGCGCGTGCAGCCCGAGCGGCGGCGACGCGCTTGCGGCGGATGACCCGACGTTCTTCCTCAGTGAGGCCGCCCCAGATGCCGGAGTCCTGGTTCGTGTCGAGCGCGAAGTCGAGGCAGCCATGCGACGACGGGCACTCGCCGCAGACTTCCTTGGCATTGTCGATCTGGACCAGGGCATTTCCAGTGGTTCCGACGGGGAAGAAGAGTTCCGGGTCGGTGTCACGGCAGAGAGCGTCATCACGCCAATCTGCCGGAGCGGCTCCCAAGGTGATGCTGGACGCAAGGATCGTCACGGGTGTACTCCAAGGAGGTTGTGAGGGCGCTGCAGTGGCGGGTTTGAGCAGCGCGGAGATGGGTGTGAGGTTTGCCGCCCGCTCGGCGCCGTCACCGTAGGCGCGACCTGCTGGTGGCACAAGAGGTGATTCGTGTGACGCGCGCCGCCTTGACGCCACGGGCGCGCGCGTGCTGGGGGTCACCCCTGCCAGCCGCCGAACCCCTCGTTTGCGGTCATGAAATTGCACGCGAGGCGTACATCTGCGTGCACGCAAACGATGATGATGGGGGCGCCGCGGTGTGGTCATACTTGGGAATGCTCGTGATCGGACATCGAGGCGCATCAGTCGCCGCTGCAGAAAACACTGTCCAGGCGTTCGTGTTGGCCGATGCCATGGGTGCCGATGGGGTCGAACTCGATGTGCGTCTGGCGCCCGACGGCCGATTGATCGTCAAGCACGATCCGTTGCCGACCGAACCGGGTGCCCTTGACGGCTACTCGGAGCTGAGCGAGGTGCTGGCGGCGTGCGGCGAGATGCTGGTCAACGTCGAGATCAAGAACTCTGCAGACGAACCCGGCCATGACCCGAGCGGTGCCGTCGTCGAGCCGACCATCGCCGAGATGCGGCTGCACGGGTCGATCGACCGATGGATCATCTCGTCATTCGACTGGGACACCATCGAACGGTGCCGCGCTACTGCACCGGACATCGCGACTGCGTATCTCGTGATGGAAGCCACTGCCGACGTCATCGAACGGACCGCTGCGGCTGGCCACGCAGCGGTCCATCCCTGGGCGAAGTCGATCACCGCTGACACCGTGGAGCGATGTCACGATGCGGGCCTGGCCATCAACACCTGGACCTGCAACGACCCGGCCCGCCTCAAGGAGTTGGCAGAGTGGGGGGTGGATGGGGCCTGCACCGACGTGCCGGATATCGCCTTGACCGCACTCGAGCGGCGGATCAGTCCGGCTGTGGCCCGGTGGGGAACACCAGCTTGACCGCATTCGGCACGTGAGCGAACTCGAGCCGTGAGGTCTCGCCGAGCGCGTCGCCGTCGACCTGGTACGGGAACGGTGTCGGATGTTCGGCAACGAAGTGGGTGACATCGGTGCGAATGTCGAGGTGGTCAGCTGGGCTGACACCTCCACCCTTCAGCGCGCCGGCAAGTGAACTGAGGATCGCCGTGGCCCGCATCGTGCGGAAGGTGATCACGACAAGTCCCCGGTCGAGGGTGGCAGCGGGGGAGAGGTCGAGCGGCCGATTGCCCAGGTACGTGTATGGGTTGGTGTTGAGCACGATGGTGAAATATCCGTCGTCGACCTTGCCGCCAGCGGTTGAGGTGCCGTCGCCATCGATGCTGAAATGGGGCTGCTTGCGGTCGTAGCCCGTGAGCCAGGTGGAGAGGCCTGCGTAGATGAACAGTGGGTGGCCGAGCCAGCGCTTCAACGAGCCGCGCCGCTCGACCTGCTGGACCACCGCCGCGTCGTATCCGATGCCGGTGTGGAAGCAGAAGTAGCGCCCGTTCACCTGGCCCAGACCGATTGGCCGGAAATCAGCAGCGTCGATGCCGCGTGCGAGATATTCGACTGCTTGGAGCGGATCGTTTGGCATGCCGAGCGTGCGTGCGAACACATTGGTCGAGCCACCCGGAAGTACGCCGAGCGCCGTGTCGGTGCCGGCAATGCCGGTGGCCACCTCGTTGAGGGTGCCGTCGCCGCCGTAGCCGATCACCACGTCGACGCCGCGGCGCGCCGCGTCGTGAGCAAAGCGTGTGGCGTGGCCGCGCCGATTGGTCTCGACGATGTCGACGTCGTGACCTCGGCTCAGTCGGCGGTGGACGACGACGGTGTTGCGTGCGGTCACCGACGACGCGAACGAATTCACGATCAGAAGAACTTTCACCGCGGCACGACCAACAAGGCCCACCACGGTACCCGCCTTGCGTTTCGGGCACGTCACATCGCCTCGTACTCGATCTGTTGGGTCGAGTCGAGTCCAGGGTCCATCGGACGGGACGTGCGTCACTCTGGCCACATCGCTGGTGGACTTGGGTTCGTCGTTGACCGGGCGGTAACTTGTAAGCCTTATGAACGTGATCGTCTGTGTGAAACAGATCCCTGATCCGGCACTGCCGGGTGAGCTGGATCCCTCGACCAACACGCTGAAGCGAGACGGGAAACTCATCCTTGATGAGTCCGACAGCTATGGCGTCGAAATGGCGCTCCAGCTCGTCAACACCGCTGGCGAAGGCTCTGTCACCCTGGTCTCGATGGCCCCGAATGACGAGGTGTCCGGTCTCCGTACCGCCCTCGCCATGGGCGCCGAGAAGGCCGTGCTCGTGTCTGACCCGGCCCTGGCCGGTGCCGATGCGCTCACCACGGCCAAAGTGCTCGCCGGCGCCGTCGGCAGGGCAGGCGACTACGACCTGATCATCGCTGGCACGGAGTCGTCTGACGGATACACCGGCACCGTGCCCGAGCAGATGGCTGAAGTTCTCGGACTCCCGTCGGTTGGCTTTGCCAAGACCATCACGGTCGAGGGCGGCACCGTCAAGGTCGACCGCCAGACCGAAGCCGGCTACGACGAAGTGTCGTGCTCGCTCCCCGCCGTCGTGTCGGTCACGGCCGGCGTCGTCGAGCCTCGCTACCCGAGCTTCAAGGGCATCATGGCTGCCAAGGGCAAGCCGGTCGACACCGTCACCGCTGCCGACCTCGGCGTCGAGTCGGTCTCGTGGGCACAGCAAATTTCTTCCGTCGAAGATGCTCCGGCACGTGAATCTGGCGAGATCATCGAAGACGATGGCGAAACGTTCAACAAGATCGTCGAGTTCCTCGACAACCTGAAGGTGATCTGATCATGGCTATCAACAACATCTGGGTGTTTTCCCAAGTCGGTTCGAACGGCGAGGCCAGCACCGGCTCGCTCGAACTGCTCACCAAGGCTCGCTCGCTCGGCGGCTCGGTCACGGCGTTTGTCGTTGGCTCCGCCGGTGGCGCTGCGGCTGCGTTCGCCGATCACGGCGCGGTGAAGATCTATGAGACCGGCGACCTCGCTGGTGCGCTGCCCGGTCCCGCCGTGTCGGCCGCTATGCAGGCCGTGATCGACGGCGGCGACGCCCCCGATCTGGTTATGTTCCCGCAGAACTACGAAGGCCGCGATGTGATGAGCCGCCTGTCGGTGAAGCTCGACCGGACGGTGCTCACCAACTCGACCGACGTCACCGTCGACGGTGACTCGGTCACCGTGCAGACGCCGATCTTCGGTGGCGCCAAGCTCGTCAACTCGACCTTCACCGGCGAAGCACCGTTCCTGGCCGCGTTCCGGCCGAAGAGTTTCGAGGTCGAAGCTGGCGCCGGCGCCGCTGGCGAGGTCGCTTCGGCGCCTGTGCCCGATCTTGGTGCAACTGGTGGAGCAACCGTCACGGCCGTCAACGTCGAGGAGACCTCTGGTCCCAAGCTCGACGAGGCTGCTGTTGTCGTCGGTGGCGGCCGCGGCCTTGGTGATGCCGAGAAGTACGACATGGTCGAGACGCTTGCCAAGCTCCTCAAGGGTGCGCCCGGTGCGTCGCGTGCGATCGTCGATGCTGGTTGGGTGCCCTACAGCTACCAGGTGGGCCAGACCGGCAAGGTCGTCAAGCCGACCGTCTACATCGCTGCGGGCATCTCTGGTGCCACTCAGCACATGGTGGGCATGAAGGGCTCGAAGAACATCATCGCGATCAACAAGGACAAGGAGGCGCCGATCTTCGGTGTCGCCGACCTCGGTATCGTGGGCGACGTCCACAAGGTCCTCCCCCAACTCATCGCCGCCCTGCAAGCTCGGGCCTGAGACGGCGATAACTGCGTTGCGAGAGCTCGTCATTGAGCAAGCTCAACTTCCTCGCCTCGCGCCTTGTTCTCCCCGCCTCAGGCTCCGAGCTTGATTGTCGGAATTGAACTGAAGAGCCGGACTCGTTTGACGGGTCCGGCTCTTTGCTTTTTCTGACTCCTGGTCTCGTATCATCTCGGCCATGGCTCAGCTGATGGTGTGGATTGATCAAGACCTGTGCACGGGTGACGGCATCTGTTCAGAGATCTGTCCTGATGTTTTCCAGGCACGCGACGACGGGCTCTGGATCGTCAAGGAAGAGTCCTCGCATTTCGGCACGACCATCCTCTTCGATGGCGGCGAGGGCGCCGGCCACGGTCCCGACATGGGCAATGGCGTGGCACGCATCCCCGACTCGCAAATCGACACGGCCGTTGATGCGGCCGAAGAATGCCCGGGCGAATGCATCATGATCGAGCCGATCGATGAGGCCGTCATCTCCGCCCGCGGCGTCTGACCCGCTCGCGCTTTGCCAGGCGCAGATTGACCGCCGAGATCAGGTCGAGTCGCGGGCGCTGATGGCCCAGGCGACACCTTCGGCTTCGTCTTCGATCGCCAGTTGCAGCGTCCATCCGAGCGCTGGTTCGAATGCGTCCCAGCGATACCAATTGAGCTCGTTCGCGAACTGACCGAGCGCGTCGGGGTCGACGGGCCAGTCGTCGACGAAGTCGCCGAGCGCGCCGAGCATCCACCATGCACCGAAGCGACCGGTTGCGGCACCGCGCCGCCGGCCGTGGGCACCTCCGCTCGCGCCGGCCCAGCCCATCCAGGCCATCGCAGCACGTACGTCGAGTTCACAGATCCTTGCCCGGCGTGGACCGAGAGCGCCGATCGCATCGCCCACGTCGCCCTCGACGCAGACGACCTCGACGGTCCCGTTGGAACCGGAGAGCCACGGTTCGACCAGTTGTTGTACCGCGAGCTCGACGTCGTCGTCGAGCCGTTCGGTGTTGCTGCTCGTGTCGATTTCCTCCCAGTTCTTGGGCAGATTTGGGGCGGGGAAGTCGGCGTCGTTGTCGCGATACGTCGCAACGGCGTACTTCGGCTCCCAGCCTTCGAGTTCGAGTGGAATGTCGAGAACGTCGGAGATCTCGTCGTCGACGACTTCGCCCCGAATCGCTCGCTCGTGCGCGACGAATGCAGCACGGGGGGACGGGTCGAGCTCAGCCCGTAGTGCATCCCAGGTGTGGTGTTGGGCAGCAACTTCTGTGAGCGGACCGATGGTGAACTGACCCGACAGCCCATAGGTCTCATCGAGGACCGCTGCCACGTGGCGCGGCGGGGCAAGCAACGCCACGCGGTATTCCGCGAGCGTCGCTGCCGGCCACAGCTGTCGGCCGGTCTTCACAGCGCTCCGAGCGCGATCGCGAACTCGCAGCAGCCCGTCCCAGTCGCCGGTGGCGCAGCGATCATCGATCATCCGGACGAGCCCGTCGAGATCCGCAGCGTGGATCAGATCATCGAGGTCGTCGTCGGACATATCAGCATCCTTGCACGCCCCCGTCCGTTTTCATCCCGCAGATGTCCCAGTTGACACCTGAGGTGAAACGGACAGGTCAGACGAGGGGCCAGGGGTAGCGGCGGCCGGTCGGGTCGGTGGGGAAGCGGCGGTGCTTGACGCACCAGGCCGCGCGGCCTTGGATTGCCTCGACTTCGTCGTCGCTAAGCAGGGCGGCGATGTCGAGCGGGACACGATCGATGAGGCGGTTGACTCGATCGAGCAAGGGCTCGGGGATCTCCTCGTCGGCGAACTCCCAAATCACCGTGCGGAGTTTGTACTCCGCCGCGAAACACAGGCCGTGGTCGATGCCCCATACCTCGGCCGGCGTCACCGTCCCGTCGTCAGCGTTGCGCTCGGGGACGAGAATGCAGTGGCCACTCTTGCGGTCGGTGTTGTTGCAGATGATGTCGAGGAGGGCCATCGCGCGAAAGCGGTCATGCAGGTCGACACGAGACTCCATCATCGTGAAGTAGTGCTCGGTGAAGTCGCCGGCGACGAACCACTGCACCGAGCCTTCACCGACGGGCCCGTCGCGCAACACGGTGGGCGGCACGACGTGCAGGCCGAGGGTCTCGCTCATCCGGTAGGTCGCGACCTCGCGACGGTGCAGTCCCGGTTCGAAGTCCCAGAGCGGCCGTTCACCCCGCATCGGCTTGTAGATGGCGGGGTGCGACTTGCCCTCATGGGTGACGTGCACGAGGAACGTGGCGTTGCTGCTGTACGGCATCCGCCCTTCGACCTCGATCTCACCCTGGAGCAGGTGGGTCATCGGGTCATCGATATCGTCGATGCGCAACTCGACACCCTGTTCGTCGCTTGCCTCGTCGTCGTCGACGCTGTCGTCGTCCAGATACTCGTCCGCCACGAGATTGGTCAGTTCATTCGTGGGCAGGCGTGCCCATCGGGGTCGATGGGATGGTTGCACCATTGACAGTCGGGTCGACCTGATTCGACCACTCGGTCGGCATGGTCGCAGAACGCTGCGGCCTGGCCGCGACTGACGTAGAGGCGCACGTGACCGCGGTCGTCATCGACGAACTCGCCGTCTTCGTCGACCTCGCCCGCTTCTTCGAGCTGAATGAGCACCTTGTCGTTGGAACGGTCGTAGCCGAGCCCGATCGGGCCGAGCACGAACGACGCGTCGAGCGGCGGCGCCAGTTCGAGCGCTCCTGGCATCGGCCGATCTTCAGGCGGTGGGAGGTCGCTCAGCACTTTGCGGAGGTAGTCGACGATCGCCGCGGTCTGCTGCTTTTCGCACTTCACGCTCACTCGTTGGCCGTCGGCCCGGACCTGCATGTAGAAGGTCCTGTTGCCCGGCTCACCGACGGTTCCCGTCGTGAACGCGTCGACGTCGTCGAACTCGTAGAAGACGCTCATCAGGCTGGCTTGAGCTCGGTCAGGGGTCGGCCGGTGGAGTTGACAGCGAGCACGATCGGGCCGCCTGCGTGCCAGGTGACTGCGCTGACCGAGGCCGGGCTGATGACGATGCGCTGGAACAGATCGATGTGTGTCCCCATGGAGTGGGCGACCGCTGCCTTGATCGTGTCGGCGTGCGAGACGCACACGATGGTGCCGCCGGGATGGAGGCCCCGAAGCTTGTCGAGCGCATTGACCATGCGGGTCTGCATCTCCGTGAAGCTCTCGCCATTTGGGAAGCGGAACGTCGATGGTGCGCGTTGCACCGTTCCCCACTCCGGCAGCTTCATCAGGTCTTTCAGCTGCTTGCCGGTCCAGTCACCGAAGTCGCACTCGAAGAGCCCACGCTCGATCTGTGTCTTCAGGCCACAGGCCTCGGAGATCGGCGCGGCGGTCTCCTTTGCCCGTTCCAGCGGTGAGCTGTAGACGGCATCGATGTTCAGCTCTGCAATGCGCAACGCCGCGATCTTCGCCTGCTCGTGGCCCAGGTCAGCAAGATGCAGCCCTTTGGCCCGGCCGGGCAGCACCTTGCCGGTGGTGGGCGTCTGGCCGTGGCGGACCATGAGGATCGTGGTCGGCTTCGGCCCTTGCTCGGCAGCCTCCTTCTTCGACGCTGCGGACGCCCGCGTGGCGGTCTTCTTCGCCGACTTCGTGGCCGCTGAGGATGCTGACTTCTTGCGTGTCGTTGTTGCCATGAGTGCCTTTCACGCTACCGAGGGCCAACCTACTGTCGATGTCTGTCGTGAATCCTTCCGTGCCCCCAAAGAAGCCCTCGGAGAAGAGCGCGAAGAAGCGGTCGTCGACGACGCTGCGCGAACTGACCCGCGAGATTCATGAATGTCGTGAGTGTCCGCGCCTGGTTGAGTGGCGCGAGCAGGTCGCGGTCGAGAAACGAGCGTCGTTTCGCCATGAAGACTATTGGGGCAAGGCGATCTCCGGGTTCGGTGATTCGGCGGCGCGCATCGTCATCCTGGGCCTTGCTCCTGCTGCCCACGGGGCCAACCGGACTGGGCGCATGTTCACCGGCGACCGGAGCGGCGACTGGCTCTTCCGCGCAATGCATCGAGCGGGCCTGGCGAACCAACCCGAGTCGATCGGTGCCGACGACGGCCTCGAGTTGACCGATGCCTGGGTGACGTCTGCGGTGAAATGCGCCCCGCCGCTGAACAAGCCGACCACCGACGAACGCGATACCTGTCGTCCGTTCCTCGAACGCGAGCTCGCGGCCCTGGCAGATGCCCGCGTTGTGCTTTGTCTCGGCACGTTCGGCTACAACGCCGCATGCCACTTCTTCGGCGTCCGTCCTCGCCCCAAGTTCGGCCACGGCGTCGAAGTGCCAGTCACCTCATCCGACGGACGTGCGCTCACCCTCGTCTGCAGCTTTCACGTCAGCCAGCAGAACACCTTCACCAAACGGCTGACCGAACCAATGCTCGACGCCGTGTTCAGCCGTGCGGTCGAACTCGCCGGTCAGTAACAATCTCAGGCGAGGGCGAGGCGGAGAGATTCGGCGGCGAGAGCGTGTGCGGCCCGGGCGTCGCCGAGCATGTGCGGCAATGAGAAGAAGCCGTGGAACTGGCCGGTGAATTCGACATGGCTGACCTTGACGCCGAGCGCCGCCATGCGATTCGCGTAGGCAACGCCTTCGTCACGCAGCGGGTCGAAGCCTGCCGTGATCACCAGTGCAGGTGGGCTCTGCGCGAGCACCTCATCGCTGACGAGCAAGGGCGACACGCGCGGGTCGCCGACGCTTCCTCCATCACCTGCAAGGTAGTGGTCGACGAACCACTGCATCGACGACTTCGTCAGGAAGTAGCCCTCGGCGTTCTGCTTGTACGAATCGGTGTTCATCCGACAGTCGGTGACCGGATAGACGAGCAGCTGGAAGGCGATCGGTGCAGGTGCGACGTGGGCGATGACTGCAGCGAAGTTCGCTCCCGCTGAATCGCCGCCGACTGCCAGCCGATCGGGGTCGACGCCGAGTTCGGCAGCATTGGCATGGGCCCAACGCGTGGCCTGGATGCAATCGCCGAGGCCGGCTGGAAACGGGTCTTCGGGGGCCAGTCGATAGTCGACACTCAAGACGGCCTGGCCACTGCGATTCGTGAGCGATCGGCAGATGTTGTCGTGGCTGTCGAGGTCGCCGATGACCCAGCCGCCGCCGTGGAAGAAGACGAGGAGGCCGGGAGCCGTGCCGGTTGGCTCGGGCAGGTACAGCCGAGCAGGTACTCCGCCCGCATTGACGGACCGAATCTCGTGGCAGTCTTCGGTGGGCTCGGGTGCAAGCTCGGCGCGAGTGGAGCGGGCGACGGCAGGCTCTTGGGAGTCGAGGGCGGGTGCCCCGATCCGCTCCATCAGTTCGAGCAGCGTCTGGGCTTCGCAGTTGAGTGACCGGTTCTGGAGATGGCTGAGCGGCATCGAGACATCGTGCCAGTAGCCTCCGTTCACTGTGAACTCAGAGCTCGCCACCCCCGAGATCAGCACCAGCGCTGCACAGAAGCGTCCGGTGCGTCGCGCCCTTGCGGTGCTCGCTGTCGCCGTGGTCGGCCTGAGCGCATGTAACTCCGACCCGGGCTCAAAGCGCGTTGCCGAGGACATCATCAAGACTGCGGTCGATCAGGGCGATCTCACCGAAGAGCAGGGCAACTGCATGTTCGATCGGGTCGAGCAGTACAGCCAGGATGAGCTCGATGCGATCACCGATTCGGCAGAGGACGCCGGTCCGGGTACGGCGATCGAGCTCTTCGAAGCCGACCTCGCCGCCTGCAAGTAAGACGAGTTGGTGCCTGGCACCACGTCGTCAGCTACTCCTTCGGCTTGACCTCGTCGGGCTTCGCAGCGTCGGGCTTGGCCTCGTCGGGCTTGGCCTCGTCGGTCTTCACCGCGGCAACTTTCTTCTTCTTGGGCGGAGGGACGCCAATGGCCGGTGCAGCGTCGGCATCCTTCGGCCAGCGGCGACGGCTGACGATCGAGAGCAGACGCAGCAGGCGCATGGCGGTCTCGTCGGTCTGAGCCGGGCGGGCGATCAGTGAGCCGTCGGCGATCATCCGCTCGATGACCTCTTCGCCCAACTCGGTGCGGACAATGGTGAGCGTCCAGTCGTTGTCTTCGCCGATGCCACCGGTCGCGACGTCGGAGTGCTCAGCCGCGAAATCAGGGCAGCTTTTGCAGCCCTCACGGGTCCAGGCGTGGCATTCCTTCAGGTTGATCTCGTGGTACGAGCCGTCCTTCATCCAGATCTGGAAGGCGCCCTTGATGTTCATCTTCACCATGTCCTGCTTCTTCAGGCCGTACTTGGCCTCGAAGAGCTCTTCAAAGATGGCGTCGTCGAAGGTCTTGGAACAGAGCAGACCGATATTGAAAAGGAAGGGCTTGCTGACCTTGCCGGCCTTGCGGTCCCACATGACGGGCGGCGACGAGGTCTGGCAGCCCATTCCGACGAGGGCGAGCCGCTCGTGGCCCTGCTCCTGCGCTTCGCGCAGCGCGAGTGGGTTGGCGCAATAGGTGTAGCGCGAGCCAGCGGTCGCGAGGATCTCTTCGCGGGTCGAGACCACAGCAGGCTTGGCCTTCCAGGCATCGTCTTCTTCGACACCCGACACGAGTGCGGCATCGATGTAGTCGTGCTCGCGCAGCCAGATCAGCATGGCTGAGACGAGGCCGCCGTCCTGGCCCATCTTGTGGACCATCTCGTCGCTTGCGCGAGTGAGGTACAGCTGACGCCAGATGCCCGCCATCTCGTCGGGCTCACGGACACGACCGAACAGGTGCATGTCGGCTGCTGGCTCCCAGGCACGGAAGCGTGGGCAGGCACGCGTGCACGTGGTGCAGCCCTTCTCGCCGTGGATGCAGTTGTCGAGGCCGAGTTCCTCTTCGAGGTGGAAGGGGATGTACTTGCCTTCCTCGTGTTCATATCCGATGACATCGTGGGGGCAGGTGACGACGCACCCGGCGCAGCCGGTACACAGGCTGTTGGTGATGACCTCGCTGTACAGCTCCTTCCACTGTGCTGTCCAGCGCTCTTTCTTGACCGGCGCGTCAGCGGCAGGCGGGTCGGATTCGATGGTCGTCATGTCGCTGACTGTACGTCAGCAATGCGCCGGGCACTCAACTGCACGAGACACATGATCGGTGTGCCGAAGGCGATGGTGGCAGCCGGCGCGATACGGTCTTCGAGATGACGTCGGCGCGCGATCTGGCCACTCGGCGCGAGGTTGCACGCTCGTTCGTTGCCTCGTCGTCGGCACGGGTCATTGCGACGTTCCTCGTGCTCGCGACTTCACTTCGAGCCGCGTTGGGCGGCCCGACGTGGGGCGATCTGGTGGCTGTTGTGACGGTGGTCGTGTTGCTTGGTCCGGTCGAGTGGATCATCCACCGAACACTGCTGCATGCGCGGCCGACCAATCGCGTCGCCGAGCTGCTCGGCACCCGTGACTCGCACGAACGTCACCACCGCGTTCCGGACGATCTCGACTGGCTCCTCTTGCGACGCCCGAATGCCATCGGCTCGTGCCTGGCGATCGTCGTACCGTTTGGCTTGCTCACTGTCATGATCGACTCGCTCGATCTCGTGGCGTCGGAGCCGGCTCGCACGACCGCAGCGTCAGCGGTGATCGCGGGCCTGGTGGCGTTGGCCCACTACGAGTGGGTGCACTTGCTCGTGCACTCCAAGTACCGCCCGACGTCGCGGTACTACGCCTATCTCGACCGCAATCATCGGTTGCATCACTTCCGCAACGAGCGGTACTGGCTCGGTGTCACGGTGGATGTCGGCGACCGTCTGGCACGGACGCGGCCGGCCGATCGTGACGCTGTGCCGCTGAGTGACACCGTGCGCGCTCCGCTCAGCGTCGGCTCCCACTCGCGCTGACGTGCCGTTCGTCGCGTTCGCGGCGAGTAGTGTTCGACACCGTGACCGTGGTGGTGACGCCGGACTTCGACACGTATCGGTGGAGGCCAATCGAACGCGTCGATGGTGCGTCGCCGATGGTGCGGGTCCACTGGTCTGACGGGGCGCAGCTCGACTGTTTCTCGCTGTGGCTCTACGAGAACACCGTTGCCATCGACCCGATCACTCGTGAGTCCACTGTCGACCCGTTTGACCTGCCGGATCCGTCCGTGCTCGCCGACGCTCATGTCGTGTCCGATGGCGCGCTGGTTGTTGGGTGGACCGACGGGACCGAGTCGCAAGTGCATCCAGGGTGGCTGCGATCGGTTGCCGACGCCGAGCATGTTCCTGACGCGGTGTTCGGTGCGCCGATGGTGTGGACCTCAGCGATGGAGGAGCCGCCGACATTCGACGGCTCCGGAGTCCTCGATGACAACTCGGTGCTCGAGACCTGGCTGACCGCACTCATCACCCACGGACTGGCTCGGCTGCGCAACACGCCGGCAAGCCGCGAAGCGATGGAGATGATCGGGCGACGGATCGGACCGATCCGAGGCTCGAACTTCGGTGACATGTTCACCGTCGAGGCGATCTTCGACAAGGCCGACTCGCTCGCCAACACGGGCGGCAACCTGGGCCAACACGCCGATCTCCCGACCCGTGAGACGCCTCCCGGCTTCCAGTTCCTGCATTGTGTGGAGAACACGGTGGCTGGCGGTGCATCTCGAATGACCGACGGGCTCGCCGTGGTCGAGCGGCTGCGTGCCGAACATGCCGAGCACTACGAGGCGCTCACCACCCTCGAATGGGTCTTCGCGAACCGCGCGAAAGACGGCGATCATCGTTGGATCGGACCGATGATCGATCACGGAACGAGGCACAGCCCGCTCACGATGCGCGCCTTCTATCCCGTTCGCCTCGCCCCGAACATGCCGACGGTCGACGTCCCCCGTGCCTACGCCGCCATGCGCGTGTTCTCCTCCGTCGCGCACGATCCGGAATTGATGTTGTCGAACCGATTCGAACCGGGCGACCTGGTGGGCTTCGACAACCGGCGCATCCTGCACGGCCGCGACGCGTACGACCCGGGCGCCGGCCGCCGGGTCTTACGTGGTTGCTACATCGATCGCGACGACGTGCTGTCCCGCCTGCGCATGCTCCGGCGCAACGGTGCGACGGCCATTTGATGCACTCATCCCTCACCCCATCTCCACCCCCCAACCCATAACGAATCGAGACCATCATGAGCTCAGCGTTCATCACTTGCGCTGTCACTGGCAGCGGCGACACCGTCGGCAAGTCCGACAAGGTGCCGTTCACCCCCGAGGCCATTGCCAATGACTGCATTGCTGCGGCAAAGGCGGGTGCCGCGGTGGTCCACATTCACGTCCGCGACCCGGTCACAGGTGCGCCGTCGCGCGAGGTCGACTACTACGCAGAGGTCGTCGACCGTGTTCGATCCTCGGACGTCGACCCGGTCATCAACCTCACGGCGGGGATGGGTGGCGACGTCACCTTCGGCTCGGTCGAGCGACCCTTGCCGCTGGCTGAGGAGGGCACCGACATGGTCGGCGCCACCGAACGACTCGACCACGTTCGCAAGATCCTGCCCGAGATCTGCACGATCGACTGCGGTTCGATGAACTTCGGCGAGGGCGACTACGTGATGACCAACACGCCGTCGGTGCTCGCCGAGATGACGCGGCAGATACAAGAGCTCGGCGTGCGACCCGAGATTGAGGTGTTCGACACCGGACACCTGTGGCAGGCGAAGTCGCTTGTCGAGCAGGGTCTGATCGCCGACCCGGTGATGGTGCAGCTCTGCATGGGCATCCCGTGGGGTGCGCCCGCCGATCTCAACACGTTCATGGCGATGGTCAACAACATTCCCGAGAGCTGGACCTTCAGTGCCTTCTCGATTGGACGGAAGCAACTGGAGTACGTCGCGCTGGCAGCGATCGCGGGCGGGAACGTGCGCGTCGGCCTCGAGGACAACCTGTATCTCGATCGCGGTCAGTTGGCCACGAACCAAGACCTTGTTGAACGGGCGGTCGCGATCCTGAGCGGTATGAACATCGACATCAAGTCGGCGGACGATGTGCGCGAGCAGATGCAGCTCACCCGCGGTGCTCGGTCTGACGACCGACTCGCTGCGCTCGGAGGGGTGGAGTCGCCTGATGGCTGACTTGCCTGCTCGCGGCGCCGTTGTCGGGTGTGGCGTGATCGGGGCAGCGTGGGCTGCGCGGATGCGCTTGCGTGGCGTCGACGTCGCGGTCTACGACCCGTCGCCGTCGGCCAGGAAGATCCTCGATGCCGTCATGGTCGATGCGATTGCGGCCTGGGAGGCGCTCGACCTCAAGACCGATCAGGTTGGGTCGCTCACGATTGCCGACTCGATTGCCGAGGCCGTCGACGGGGCAGGCTGATCCAGGAGTCAGTGCCGGAACGGCTCGACATCAAACACAGCACGCTCGCTGCGATCGACACTGCCGCTCCGCTGGACGCCCTCGTTGCATCGTCGACGTCGGGTTACAAGCCGACCGACCTC
>CAXMZV010000027.1:0-15770 GCA_964199985.1 Candidatus Ilumatobacter isfjordensis
GCAACAGCGATGCCACCTCCACCACCCGCGCCAGCGGCCGGGTCAGCACCGTTGGCTCCTCCGACTGTTTCCTAGGGACGTACCCCCACCCGTCACCAACTGACCGCTGCCCTTCCGGCGAGACTGCTCCCATGACGCACCGAATCGGAATCATCGGCCTCGGCACCGTCGGCGCTCGATTCGTCGAACAGTTCAATCGACACGACGACTTCGAGCTCGTCGCGGCCTGGGACCCTGACCTGGTTGCGTGCGCCGCTCACGCTGCTGACGTCACCATCGTTGACAACGCGGCAGGAGTGATCGCTGCCGCCGACGCGGTGTACATCGCGGTGCCGCCCGTCTTTCACGGCGACTATGTCGAGCAGTGCGTCGACGCGCGTGTCGGGATCTTCTGTGAGAAGCCACTCGGCATCGACGTCCAGGAGAGTCGTCGACTGGTCGACCTGGTGGAGTCGAGCAGGCTGCCCGCGGGCGTCAACTTCGTGTTCAGCGCCGCGCCGTCAGCGGTTGAGCTGCAACAACGGATCGCAGGTGGCGAGATTGGTCAGGTCGTGCGGGGCGACCTTCGGCTGCACTTCGCCGAGTGGCCGCGTGCCTGGCATGCCAAGGCACAGTGGCTGCGGCTGCGCGACCAGGGCGGCTGGATCCGCGAGGTCGCCTCACACTTCGTCTTCGTCGCCCAACGCGTGCTCGGCCCGCTGGCGATCGACGCTGCCGTCATCACTCACCCCGACGGCCCGTCGGGAACGTTGTGCGAAACCGATGCACTGGCACATCTGTCCGGCTCAGGTACGTCGCTTGTCATGATCGGAACCAGTGGGGGCGTCGGGCCGGACGTGAACGACATGACCATTCGTGGCGCAACCGGGTCCCTCCGCATCTGGGACTGGTATCGGCTCCAGCACACGACGGGAAGCGAGTGGGCCGACGTCATCGGCACGGATCGTGCGCAACTCGGTGCCGATGCCTACGCCGCACAGCTCGATCAGCTGTCGAAGCTGCTCGACGGCAAGACCTCGAACATCGCCACGTTTGCCGAGTCATTGGCAGTCCAAGAGCTCGTGGAGGCAATGCTGAGCGGCGTGCGCTAACAAGGGACGCATGCGCGCGATTCGAAACACCACCGACGGAATCAGCATCCTCGACGTCGAACCAATCGACGGTTCGACGATGAACGATCCGGTCGTGGTGCGTCCGGTGTCGGTTGGGATCTGCGGTTCGGACCTTCACGTCATCGGGCTCGGAATGCAGGGCGTCACGCTCGGCCACGAGATCGCAGGCACACACAATGGACGGCCGGTCGCCATCCAACCGGCTGCTTACTGCGGCCAGTGCAACGCCTGCCAACGCGGTGATCATCACGTGTGCGAGGTCGCCGGGCAGGGCATCTACGGCATTCATCGCGACGGTGGCATGGCAGATGAGCTGGTCATCGAGTCGCAGTGTCTCGTCGAACTCCCCGCCGAGGTCGACGTGCGGTCAGCCTGCCTGGTCGAGCCGATCGCCGTCGGGGTGCACGCCGTCAACAAGGCCGACCTCGTCCCGGGCATGAAGGTGGCGGTGATCGGGGCAGGCAGCATCGGGCTCGTCGCCGCTGCGGCAGCGAAGTCGAAGGGCCTCGATCAGGTCGACATCGTCGCCCGCCACGCACCTCAATTCGAGGCGGCCGAGCGACTCGGTCTGCAACCTGTTCAGGCGAGCGACGTCGGCACTGGCTACGACGTCGTCATCGACGCAGCAGGCACCGAGTCGTCGTTGTCCAGCGCCATCGGTGCCATTCGCCCGGCGGGCACAATCGTCGTGCCCGGCGTTGTGTCTGAAAGAGACCCAGCTCAAGGTCGCGTTGTACTACGGCTACCACGACGGGCGCAGGGAGACCGATGTCGCCGCCGAGTTGCTCGGTCAGCTGCCCGAACTTCCCGATGCCCTCATCACGCATCGCTTCGAATTCGACCGGGCCGACGACGCCTTCGATGCGGCCGGAGACCGAGCCGCCGGGGCCATCAAGGTTGTCGTCGACGTGGCGTAACCTCGACACCATGACTGACCTGTTGTCTGCGCCGCTGCTCGACACATCGTCGATCGCTGACCGGCTGAGGGCTGCCCTCCCGACCGACGTCGACTACGCCTCCGCACGGTTGTTCGACGAACGGTCGGAGCATCTCACCGTGCGCCAGAACAACCTGGAGCCGATCTTCAACGAGTTTGACACCGGTGTGATGATCTCGATCTGGAACGGCGGCGGCCTCGGCTACGCCGCCACTGCCGATCTGTCCGAAGCAGGCCTCGCTCGCGCAGTTGAGCGAGCACGGCACTGGGCGGACGTCACCGCGGGACACATGGTCGGCAACCGCCACGGTCAAGGCGCCGGCGCCATCGCGCCGCCGCCGCATCACCCGACCGGCTCCTATGAGTCGCCCGTCGAAGTGAGCTGGGACTCGATGCCGCTCGAGGATCGGCTCGAACTCCTGCATCAGCAATCGCGACTGCTCGGCATCGACGATCGCATCGTCGACTGGTCTGCCCGACTCACGCGGCGCAGCGTCGACACCCTCCTGGTCACGTCGAGCCGCTACGGCCAACGTGGCGAGGTCGAGCAGCGATTCCAGTTCGTCTACCCCGGCATGCGCGCCACGGCGAACGAGGGCATCAACACCCAGACCCGCACCTTCGGAGCCAACGCGTTCTGCGGTCAAGGTGGTGCTGAGGTGCTCGGTCGGTTCGGCTTCGGTGATGGTGCTTCCCGGGTCGCCAACGAGGCCCTCGAGCTCCTCACCGCCCCCAACTGCCCCTCGGGCGTCATGGACGTCCTCCTCGCCCCTGATCAGATGATCCTGCAGATTCACGAGTCGATCGGCCACCCACTCGAACTCGACCGGATCCTCGGTGACGAACGCAACTACGCCGGCACCAGTTTCGTCACACCGGACATGTTCGGCAGCTTCCGCTATGGCTCGGACCTGCTCAACGTCAGCTTCGACCCGACCGTGCCGGGCCAGCTCGCCAGCTACGGCTTCGACGACGATGGCTCGCCGGCGACCAAGCAGTTCCTGATCAAGGACGGCATCTTGCAGCGCGGGCTCGGCGGTGCGGTCAGTCAGCAGCGCAGCGGCCTCGAGGGCGTGTCGAACTCCCGAGCCGCCAGTTGGAATCGACCACCGATTGACCGGATGGCCAACCTCAACGTCGAGCCCGGCGATGCGACCGTCGACGAGCTCATCGCATCGGTCGAGGACGGCGTGTACATGCACACCAACAACTCGTGGTCGATCGACGACAGCCGCAACAAGTTTCAGTTCAACTGCGAATACGGCCAGAAGATCGAGAACGGCAAGATCGTCGGCACCGTCCGCAACCCGGGCTACCGAGGCATCAGCCGCAACTTCTGGACCAACTTGTCCGGCGTGGCCGACAGCAACAGCTTCACCGTGATGGGCACGCCGAACTGCGGCAAGGGTGAACTGAACCAGATGATCGGCACCGGCCACGCGTCGCCCACCTGCAAGTTCTCCAACATCGAGGTCTTCGGAGGCGAGGCATGAGCATCAGTGCCGAACGGCAGGCGTACTTCGACGAACTGGTCACGTTGGCCACGTCCACACTGCAGGGTGACGAGGTGCTCCTCGCGAACCTCGCTGGCGAGGCCACCGACTTCATCCGGCTCAACAACAACGACGTGCGCCAGGCCGGCTCCGTCGACCAGCAAAAACTCAGCGTCGATCTCATCGAAGGCCAACGCCACGTTGGCGGCACGATCAACCTCACGGGCGACCAGGCGATGGACAACGCCAGAGTCGGCGCGTTGCTCAGCCAGCTCCGCGATCAGCGTCGTCTCGTCCCGGACGACCCCTACCTGCTCTACAACACCGAGCCGGCGTCGACCGACAACGTCAAGACCGGCGACATCCCCAGTCCCGAGGCAGCACTCTCTGACATCCGCAACGCGGGCCAGGGCAAAGACCTCGTCGGCATCTACACATCGGGCGACACATTCCACGGCTTCGCCAACTCACTTGGCCAGCGCAACTGGTTCCAGTCGTCGACGTTCAACCTCGACTGGTGCTTCTACCTCCAGGCCGACAAGGCAGCGAAGAACCTGTACGCCGGGTTCGAATGGAACGACGACGCCTTCGCCCGCAAGGTCGATTGGTCAAGCCAGCAGCTGACGGCACTCGCTCGCGACCCGAAGGTGCTCGGCCCCGGCGACTACCGCACCTACCTCGCACCCCGCGCGATGGAAGAGGTGATGTCACTGTTGTCGTACTACGGCGCCTTCGGCCGTCGTGCCCACGAGACCAAGCAGACACCGTTCCTGCGGATGCTCGTCGGTGACGCCAGCTTGTCGCCCCAGGTCACTATCAGCGAGAACACTGCTGGCGGCGTGGCACCGAACTTCCAATCATCGGGCTTCATTCGTCCCGACGAAGTGCAGTTGATCGTCGACGGCAAGGTCAACGACACGCTCGTGTCGCCGCGGTCCGCGCAGGAATATGGCGTACCGACCAACGGTGCACACGGCGGCGAGTACCCCGAGTCGATGGCCATCGCTCCGGGTTCGATCCCGACTGACGGCGTCGCCGCGGCACTCGACACCGGCCTTTTCGTCGGCAACCTCTGGTACACGAACTTCAGCGACATGTCGGCATGCCGCACGACCGGCATGACCCGGTTCGCCACGTTCTGGATGGACAGCGGCGAGATCGTCGCCCCGGTCAGCGTGCTCCGCTTCGACGACACAGCGTTCAACATGCTCGGTGATCACCTGGAGGGCCTGACCGATGATGCCGAAGTACTGCTCGACCCGAGCACGTACCGCGAGCGGAGCACGGCCAGCGCTCGTCTGCCCGGTGCGCTGCTCAGCGACATGCGCTTCGTGCTCTGACCGATGCGCGTGAAATCGACGGTCATCGTGCTGGCGATCGTTGCCTCCTCGTGCTCAACGGGTGACTCGGCCGTGCCCGGCATCGAGGGCAGTCCCGATCTCGAGACCGCGGATTCGACTGCAAGCAGTCCCGTCGACGACACCACTCCGCCTCCGACCAACGCTCCTGACACCACGTTCGCGCCGAACGCTCGCGAGACGACGCTGCCACCGACCACCACGGGCGTACCAGCTGATGCTTGCGGATCGCTCGCCACCAACGGCTACGACACACGCAAACAGACGCTGGCCAGGCTGACGGACCCCGAATTGGCAATGACAGAGGAGACCTGTCCGGATGCGCTCGAGCAACTCCGAGGTGCGATGACGATCGAGCAACGGATGGGCGCGTTCAATGCGCTCCCCGCACCGCTGAGTGCCACCGACCTTGTGTGCGATGGGGCCAACTTCTCGCTGACCATCACCAACAACGTCGACCATCCCATCGGCATTCACGCGTCGATGCGGCTCGTCGCCGAAGGCGTGGACGGTCCGCTCGGCAGCACCTTGCAGCCGCTGGTCATCTGGTCGCTGGAACCCGGCGCGAGCGACCAGCTCACGGACAAGTACGAGCTCAACCGACCCACCGAGGCGCCCCTCACATGCGAGGTCGACATCACCGCGTTCGACGCAACTCCCGGTGATGCTGATGCCTCAGTCGGCGAGACGCAGGTCCCCGAGCTCGCCGTCGACGACCCTGCTCAGTGGCTGCCCTTCCTCGTCGCGCAAGGAGCCGCGATCATCGGCACCGGCAACCCGGATCTCGCCGCGGTCATCGAAGACATTCGCTCGACCGGGTTTCCGCGCGTCGTGTCGCTGACCGAGGTCGCCATCGACGAGACCCCGACCACCGGGACGATCAGCGTCTGTACCGCGTCGATCCAGCGGCCGGACGATCGCCACATCAGCATCGTGTACTTCGACGAGCGTGCCGAGACAAGCGAACTCCAACACGGCCTCTTCCGCCGCGGGAACGACGACCAATGGCGCTGGCTCAGCTCGTCGATCTACTTCGATTCCCGCGAGTACTGGAACTGCGGGACGCCGAGCATCAACCTCTGAATCATCCGACGGCTCGGAACGGGGCCGCTCTTGCGTATCAGCTGCCCGGAAGGGGCGGCGGGTTCTCGGTCGCAACATCAGCAGCGTTTGGCGGCGGCATCTTGCCCCCGGCCTCATCGAGACGAGCCTGCGCCTTGTTGAGGAAGCCATTGGCCGAGTTGACGAGTCCGGCCATCGCCGTGGCTGCCTTGGCTTGCGCTTCGGCACGCCGCACTTCGGCCTCTTCCTTCGACATCGAGCTCCCCGAGTAACCATTGGACACCGCATCGGGATGGGCGCCGTGGTGGGTCGCACTGCTGCCAGCTGAATACTTGCGCGCCGCTTCCTCGGCCTTCTTCGACATGTTGGCGGTCTTGCCGCCGGACACCTTGTCGACCTGCTCGGTGGCCTTGCCGACCATGTCGCCGACCTTGTGCCGGTTCTTCTCGAGCAGTTCCTTGGCCTTGCGCAAGTTGCGTCCGTTGAGAAGTCCCATGAACTTCAGAATAGCGAGCCGTGCTATCAACGCGAGATGGAGAACATCGCCGACGAGACCCAATGGCTCGATGCCACCGCACAGGCCGCCCTGGTGGCAGCCGGAGAGGTGTCATCGCGCGAGCTCATCGATGCCGCGATCGAGCGCATCGATCGCACCGACGGGGCGATCAACGCTGTGGTGTTGCACTGGTATGACCGGGCACGCGAGCAGGCCGACATGATCGACGCCACTGGCGCTGGGACTGCTCCCGCCGGCCATGGCAGCGGAGACCGACCACCGTTCCTCGGTGTGCCGTTCATGTTGAAAGATCTGTGGGCTCCCGAAGCCGGCATGCCGATGACCAATGGCAACGCCGCGCTCGCTGAAAATCCACCCCTTGCCGAACACGACATGACCTTGGTCGCACGGTTCCGCGATGCCGGCCTGATCAATGTGGGCCGGACCAACAGTCCCGAACTCGGCAGCCTGCCCGTCACCGAACCGATTGCTCACGGCCCGACGCGCAACCCCTGGGACACCAATCGCACGCCCGGCGGATCGAGCGGAGGCGCGGCCGCCGCGGTGGCGGCAGGCATGGTGCCGATGGCGCACGCCAGCGACGGGGGCGGATCGATCCGGATCCCCGCGTCGTGCAGCGGCCTCGTCGGGCTCAAGCCGACACAAGGCCGAATCACCAACGGCCCTGACCGCGACGAAGCGGGCCTGAGCGTCAACCTCGTGGTCAGTCGCTCCGTTCGCGACACTGCCCGCATTCTCGATGCAGTCCACGGACCCGGAGTCGGCGACACGGTCATCGCCGCTCCCCCAGCCAGGCCCTACGAAGACGAACTCGGTCACGACCCCGGGCGCCTCCACATCGGGATGCTCGATCGTGATCCGCAGGGCAATGCGCTCCACGATGACTGCATTGCCGCCGTCCGCTCCGCAGCAACGATGCTCGAAGGTCTCGGCCACGACGTCGCACCCGGCCACCCCGAGGTGCTCGAAGACCCGACCTTCACACCCCGTTTCATGGCGATGTGGGCGACGAACATGGCGCTCGGCATCAAGACGATGGAGTCGTGGATCGGCCGAGAGATGACCGCCGACGACGTCGAGCCGGTCAACTGGGCACAGGCCGAGTGGGCCAAGGGTGTTTCTGGCGTTGAGTACGGAGCGGCGTTGGGAGCCGTTGTTGAATACCGCCGGGCACTGCAGTCGTGGTGGACACGAGGTTGGGACCTTCTCCTGACGCCGACACTGAGCGAGCCACCCGTCGAGATTGGCGAGCACGATGCCGTCGAGGGCGATCCGATGGCCGGGATGAAGCGCGCCGCACGGTTCGTCGGGTTCACGCCGCCGTTCAACGCCAGCGGACAGCCCGCAATCAGCCTGCCACTGCACTGGAGCGACAGCGGCCTGCCGATCGGTGTGCAGCTGGTCGCTGCCTACGGTCGCGAGGATCTCCTGCTTGCAGTGGCGAGTCAGCTCGAAGCAGCGCACCCGTGGGCGCAGCGCCGCCCGACGCTGGCCTGATCAGCGGTCGTCGCGACTCGCTCCTTCGCCCGCGAGCTGTTGCGGCGCGGCCTTGGTCGCTGTGCCGACGATCTGATGCCGGACCCACAGCGCCCCACGCCCCCGGTCAACATCGTTCACCTCGACGGCATCGAAGGGTCCATTTCGGATGGTGGCCTCGGTGTTGCGGGTGATCTCGCATCCGTTGAACAGCCACCGGTGCGGGCGAAAGAGTACCCGTTGCACGCGACGGTTCGCCGTTCCGGCGGGCGACGCAATGTGTTCGATGAAGAAGTAGGTGCCGCCGGGCTTCAGGATGCGATGCGCCTCGCGCAGGACCTGCGCCGGATCGTCTACGCCACACAGCAACAGCGTCCCAACCACCCCGTCAGCCGACTCGTCGGCAACGTCGACCGCTGCGGCGCCGAGCTGTCGGATCTCCAGATCCACGCCGTGCTCGTCCGCCGCAGCCTGCAGCAGTGGGTGCATCACCGGGTTCGGCTCGATCGCAATGACCTTCGTGCCCGGCGCGTAGTACCGCATGTTGACACCGGTGCCGGGGCCCAACTCAACGACCGTTCCACGCATCGCTCCGATCACTGCCTGCTTCCGCTCACCCCAGGCCGCATGACTGTCGTCCGCGCCGGATTCGAGGAGACGCGCCTCGAACCTCGAACGCCGCTGCTGTTTCGTCAGGTCAGGCACACGACGCACCGTACTGACGATCAGGTCTGGTCAGGTGAGGAGCTTGCGCCCACGACGGCGACGGACGGCGTTGCGCAGCGGCGTGCGCACCGACTCGAGACCGAGGTAGAACGAGGGGAAGCACAGCAGCACGAACACCGTGGAGCTCACGAGGCCACCCATCAGCGTGAAGCCGAGCGACTCCCAGAACGGATCGCTCAATGCAAGCGGCAGCAGGCCGACGACGGTGGTGATTGTCGTGGCGATCAACGGGCGGAATCGAGACGTCACTGCGTGCTGGATCGCCTCTCCGGCCGATGCGCCGGCGCGCCGCTGTTGGTTCGCCGAGTCGACCAGCAAGATCGTGTTGTTCACCGCCACGCCGATCAGTGCAATGAACCCCACGCCAGAGAGGAACGACTGCGGATTGTCGGTGAGCTTGAGCGCCCCGAACACGCCGAGGAAGCTCAGCGGGATGGCGAGGAAAATCAAGAGCGCCTGCGCCAGTGATCGGAACTGGATCGCGATCAGCAGGAGCATCAGACCCAGGGCGATGAAGCCAGCGACGATCAATCCGGCGAAGTCGTCCTGGTTGTCAGACTCCAACCCGAAGTCGAACGTCACCGCGTCGACCGCGAGACCTCTCGATTCGATCTCGGCAGCAGGGAAGTCCTCCTCAACGAGCAACTGCGTGTCGTTCAAGATGCCCGAAATTCCCTGCTCTTCGTCGTATTGCGCGCGGACCTCGATGATTTGCTGCCCGTCGACCCGGGCGATTTCACCGTCGGTCGACACGATCGCATCGGTCACCGTGATCGTGGCGCCCCCGGACCCGAACTGCCGTCCTAACAGGTTGTCGCGGATGTCCTCCGCGAGTTGCTGACCTGCGGCGATCGAGGCCGCATCGCTCACCTCGATTTGGGTCGCGAACGGGTACTCGAGCAGCGGTGGCCCGTTCTCGGACTGTCCAACCGTCAGGCGAAGATCAGGGTGCGCCAAAACAATCGTCTCGAAGTCGGCCTCGATCCGATCAACGAACGTGGGCGCCTTGATCGACCGCGAACCGATCGGCGTCAGATCGATGAAGGTCTCGGTCACGCGCTCGTTGCCGCGAACGTACTGTGAGCGATTGAGCTCGTCGCCGAGGACCGACAGGACCACCACGTCGACCTCGTCGGAAATCTCTTGCGCCTCCTCGATGCTGGTTCCCGGCGGGAATTCGGCGGAAATCGCCAAGCCTGTGGCGTCCTTGCCAGACGGGAAGATCGAGAACGGCAGCGACCCGGCAATCGTTCCGCCGGCCATGATCGCGGTGAGTGCAACAGCAACCAGACCGAAGCCGGTGAGTCGACCCTTCCAGCCGTTCCGCCACGGATATGCCGCAAGTCGACCGGCGGCGCGAGCGAGGACCTTTTCGCCACGCACGATTGGGTTGTTGCTCGGGCCACCCTTGAGCAGGAACACTCGGGCCACGGCGGGGATGAACACGATCGAGAAGATGAACGACAGGATCAACGTGATGATCACCGTTGCCGGGATCGAGCGGATGAACTCGCCGAGAATGCCGCCGACGAACAGCAAGGGCGAGAACACGACAACGGTCGTGAGCGTGCCGGCCAACGACGCCGATCCGACGTGTTCGAGCGCGGTGCGCACGACGCCGAGACGACGATCCTCTTCCTGCGGACTCGGGTCGTCGCGATGAGAGTCGATCGATTCAGAAATGACGATCGCGTCGTCGACCAGCAGACCGAGCGTCAAGATCAAGCCGAACAGTGTGATCGTGTTGAGCGAGTAGCCGAACACCCACAGACCGATCAGCGCACCCATCATCACCAGGGCCATGAAGCCGGCCGTCATGACGGCCACGCGCCAACCAATCAGCAATAGGCTGACAAGGGCCACGGCGAGCAGGCCGGTGAGCAAGTTGGTCGTGAGCGACGACAACTGCTGGCGAACGCTCGTCGCGAAGTCAGCGGTGATCGCCGCCGCGAACCCTTCGTCGAGCGGCGACTCGGCACTGGCGAGACGACCTTCGATCAGGTCGGAGAATTCGAGGACGTCGAGCTCGGTGGTCTCGCTGCGAATCAGGCCGACCGCGATGGCGTTCTCATAACCAGAGCTGTCGAGCGCCACGCGGGTGAACCGGGTCAGGCGCGTCTCGGTCTCGCCAGACGCCGGATCAATCAATGCCGTTTCGAGTTCGCGCACGGCGGCGACGCCAACATCTCCCTCGGCCGCGAGGTACACGCTGAGCTCTTCGGCCTGCGCCTGCAGCTCCGCCGGGGTTGCGTTTGGCGGACCGATGATCGACACCAAGGTGTCGTACTGTCCGACCAACTTGGCGGCGTTGATCGGGTTGTAGAGGATCTCGGCGCCGTTCGGAACCTCGAGCCCCAGGGCAAGCAGGCGCGCCGTGCCGACATCGGAGCTGATGTCGGATTCGAACTCGACAACCACGGAGTACGAACTGGGCAATGCAATCGACTCGGTCGAGACGACTCCTTCGACCTGACTGAACGCAGCTTCGAGGGGAACAATCAGGTCCCGGTCGACCACGTCGGCGTCATCGACGAAGTACGTGCCGCTGACGACGGAGATGGGCGTGTTGATCGGCGGGAAACCTTCTCGATCAAGGCCAAACCCGAATGCCGAAACACCAGCGATCAGCACGACGATCATCACGGCGAATGTGGCTTGCCATCGGCGAGCCGCAGCTGTCGCGATGCTGGCAATCACGGAGCGGCGTGGCGACGACTCCTCGCTCGCGTCGGTGACTTCGTCGGTGGTTGCCTCAGCGCGCATCCGACGATTGTCAGCACCTGTTCACTCAACCGCAACGAGTCTCTGGTCACACATCCGGCTGGAGTGCTCGCTCCGTAGGGAGTTTCGCGTCAGACGGTGACGGGCAGATGTTCGAGACCGCGCAGGTTGATGCGACCGTTCCACTCGACGTCTCCAGATACTGCGGCGTCTGGGAATCGCCGCAAGAACGTGCCGATCGCAATCGCTGCTTCGAGCTTCGCCAGCGATGCGCCCAGGCAGTAGTGGGCGCCGCTGCCGAACGACAGGTGCTGACCGGCACCATCACGACGCACGTCGAGATCGTCGGCCGTCGAGCCCCACTTCTTCGGGTCGTGATTGGACGATGCCAATCCGGCAAGGACGAACATGCCCTTGGGGATGATCGTCCCCTGGAAGTCGATGTCGTCGAGGGTGATGCGGCGCGAGAACTGCACCGGGCTGACAAATCGCAGCAGCTCGTCGACCGCCGTTGCGTCGAGTTCAGGATCGTCACGCCAGATCGCTGCCTGCTCGGGGTTGCGCAGCAGCACGTAGATTCCGGTGCCGATGAGGTTGACCGTGGTCTCGTGGCCAGCGATGAAGAGCAGCGTCACCTGGTCGCGCAGCTCGACCGGCGTCAAACGATCACCGTCTTCTTCGGCAGCAATCAATGCAGTGAGCAAGTCGTCGCCCGGGTTCTCGCGCTTCCAGCGAATGACCTCGTCGATGTGCGCATTCATGGCGTCGGACGCGGCGCGGATCTCAGCGAACGCATCGAGGGCGAGCATCGGATCGAGCGACTTGACGATCGTTCCCGACCAGGCAGCGATCTGGTCCTTGTCGCTCTCGGGCATCCCCAACATCTCCGAGATCACATCGAAGGGCAACGGGAACGCCAGCTGCTTGACGACGTCGCCGGCACCTGCGGCGGCCATCTCGTCGAGCGCTGCATCGACGAGTTCCTGAATGCGGGGACGCAATGCTTGAATCGCTGCCGGAGTGAACGCCTTGCTCACCAGCCGGCGGAGCCGCGTGTGATCAGGCGGATCGGTGTTGAGCATCGACGAATCTTGTTCGAAGTCCCCTCCAGCGGCCTCGAGGATCTCGGCGTGGCGCTCCTCGTCACGGACTTCGATCTTGGCGTCCATCACGCTCATCGACGGGTCACGCAAGAGCCGGAATACGTCGTCGTGTTCGAACAGCACCCACACGTCCAGCATCGACAGGTGGACAGGCTGGCCTTCTCGCATTTCCGCGAAATGCGGGTACGGATTCTCCATGTAACCAGCCTCGAGCGGGTTGAACATCGGAGATTCGGTAGGCGCAGCAATGCTGTCAGCTGTCATGTCACGACACTAAACGAGTGCCGCCTGGTCTTGGGGGGTGAGATCGGTCACGGCCAGCAGCAAGGCCGCTCATCCGATCTTGGTGACCGTGACGGTGCCGAACGGGTTCTGCGCGGCTGCCGAGGCGAACGTTGCGTCGTCGGGACTCGAGATCGACTGCTGCGGTCGGGTGTTGGCATTGGCCGACGTGAATGACGAGCCACTGTCGGTCCCTGCGTCGTAGTTGCCGAGGGGGAACGTCACCGAGTCGATCCATTGGCCATCGACGAACGTGGCACGGTCGGCGAAACCGACGAACCAATCCGGACTGGGCGCCAACATCGTGACGAGTGAGATCCGGTGGTCGAGCTGGAGGACATCGACATCAACCGTGCGGCTGCCAACGGCTGGGGCCGGGACTCCCGAGACGGTCGCAACGCGAATCACTTGGTCGTTGCCAAGAAGTTCGGCGACCAGGGTGCTCGTGGTGCCGCGCTCAGCCATCGCTTCGATGCCGGGCGATGCCTGCCCGCCAACAGTGAACATCGCGCCTGGCGCGCCGTGCACCGCGATGATCGGTGACGACACGTGGGCGTTGCCGGGAAACGTGCCCGGGTGGGTGCTGTTTGTCCAGTTGATGTTGACCGTGACGCGGTAGCGGGCCGTCGGAGCGGCAGGCGGCCGATTTATCTGGACCTGCGTGCCCCGCTCGGCCGGCGCAACGACGGTCGCTCCGCCGGAGATGTCGGGGCCGGCTGCGACCGCCGACGCGGCGACGACCACACCCAGCGACACGGCAATGGCGGTCGTCAGTCCCCGACGGATCACGAACCCGACGGTAGCGAAGGGCAAACCGGCGGACGAGGTGCGGATCGTGAACATTTGCGAACTCTGTGGGCGCGGCGGTGCAGGATGGGAGACATGCAGGATCCGATGCTCGAGGCGCTCCGTTCACTGACCGGCCGACCCGACGCCGAGTTCCGCCCCGATCAGCGGGCGGCAATCGAGGCGCTCGTCGAGCGACGCGATCGAGTCCTGGTGGTGCAGCGGACCGGCTGGGGCAAGAGCGCCGTCTACTTTCTCGCCACGCATCTGCTTCGACAGCAGCGGTTCGGACCCACGTTGCTGGTCTCGCCACTCCTGGCACTCATGCGCAACCAGATCGATGCCGCCGAGCGCCTGGGCCTCCGATGCATGACGGTCAACTCGTCGTCGGCCACCACCGTCGACGAGCTCAGCGCGCGGCTCGAGGCAGACGACGTCGACTTGGTGCTCGTGTCGCCGGAGCGTCTGGCCAACCCGGACTTCGCCGGCAAGGCAATGCCAATCCTCGGTCGTCGCCCCGGCCTCGTGGTCATCGATGAAGTGCACTGCATCTCTGACTGGGGTCATGACTTCCGTCCCGACTACCGCCGCATCGGTCGACTCATCGCCAACTTCGGCGACGGCAACGTGCCGGTCCTCGGCTGCACTGCCACAGCGAACAGCCGAGTCGTCGAGGATGTCGCCCAACAGCTCGGCGCGTCGATCACCACGTATCGCGGCCAGCTCGGCCGCGATGGTCTCGCGCTCAGCGCGGTGCGCCTGCCGCGTCAGGCCGAACGACTCGCATGGCTTGCAGAGCACCTCGCTGAGCTCCCCGGCTCGGGGATCATCTACTGCCTCACGATCCGCGATGTCGAGAACGTCACCAGCTGGCTCAAGCGTCAAGGACATGATGTCGAGGGGTACACCGGCGCCACCATCAGCGACGATCGCGAAACAATGGAGCGTCGGCTGCAGGCCAACGACCTGAAGGCATTGGTTGCCACGTCGGCGCTCGGGATGGGATACGACAAACCTGATCTCGGCTTCGTGGTGCACTTCCAGATGCCTGGCTCGCCGGTCGCCTACTACCAACAGGTCGGGCGGGCGGGCCGTGCGCTCGAGCACAGCCAAGCGCTGCTGCTCTGCGGCAAGGAAGACGTCAACATCCAGGACTACTTCATCGACGCCGCCTTCCCAGCTCCCGAAAATGTCGACGCCGTGCTCGCAATCCTCGACGAAGCCGCTGGCCCGGTTTCACTGCGCGACATCGCCGCAAACGTCGACGTCAAGTGGACGCAGATCGAGCTCGTCCTCAAGCAACTCGACGTCGAAGGCGTGGTTCGACGTGTGAAGGGCCAGTCATACGAGCGCACGCTGACGCCATGGACGTATCCCCACGAGCGCGTCGCTGGTGTCACCGATGCTCGCCGATGGGAACAGCAGTTGATGTTCGACTATGCCGACACCTCGGGTTGCCGCATGCGTTTTCTCACCGACCTCCTCGACGACGACATGGCCGGCGGATGCGGCATCTGCGACAACTGCCGCGGCGAGATGCTGCAGCCGAGCACGTCATCGACGCTTATCGCCGACGCCGAAGCCTTCTTGCGCAACCGGCCGCTGATGATCGAGCCGCGCAAGCAGAGCATCCCCATCAGCGAACGAAATCAGCAGGGTCGCACGCTGGCGCACTGGGGCGACAGTGGCTGGGGGCCGATGGTGCAGCAAGGTCGACGCGACGGGCACTTCGCCGACGAGTTGGTCGACGCGATTTCCGAGATGATCACCGAGTGGGCACCGTCCCCGGCGCCCGAGTGGGTTGCCGCCGTGCCGTCGGATCGCACCGCCTCGCTGGTCCCCGGTTTCGCCGAACGAGTTGCGGCCCGGCTCGGGCTCACGTTCGTTCCGCTGCTCGAGCGAGCTGTCGACCGACCCCCGCAGTTCGAGATGCAGAACAGTCCGCACCAGTCGGCGAACGTGGCCGGTGCATTCACCCTGGGCGAGCCGCCGATGAACGGCCCGGTTCTACTGATCGACGATCTCGTCGATTCGGGCTGGACACTCACCGAGACGGGGCGTCTGCTGTCTCGGAGCGGCAGCGGCCCGGTCTACCCTCTCGTTCTGGCGGTCAGCACCGGACGCCGCACCTGACGAATCCCGCTCACATGACTGCTTCCGAGGCCGACCAGACCGACACCGCCCGTGCGGCGTTGCT
>CAXMZV010000028.1:0-15631 GCA_964199985.1 Candidatus Ilumatobacter isfjordensis
TCTTGCGCCCCATGTGCGCAAGATCCACATGCCTTCGGCTGATCTGAGAGGTGATCGGTGAGAATGGCGGGATGAACGACACCGAGCTGCTGCAGGAAGCCGCCCGTCTGGCGGTCGAGTACGTAACGAGCACCGATGACCGCCCCGCGACGCCGGGCGCAGCAGCGCTTGCCGGACTCGATGCGTTCGACGAGCCGTTGCCTGACGGGCCGACAGATCCGTCCGACGCGCTTCGCCTGCTCAGTGAGGTGGCCGACCCGGCGACGATGGTGTCGACCGGGCCGAACTACTACGGCTTCGTCAGTGGCGCCACCTTCCCGGTCGCGCTCGGCGCTTCCTTCCTCGTCAATGCCTGGGATCAGAACGCCGCGCTGCCCGTGATGTCCCCGGCGGTCGCGAAACTGCACGACGTCACCCGAGGCTGGTTGCTCGATCTCCTGCGGTTGCCCGATCACTCCGACGTCGGTTTCGTCACCGGCGCCACGGTCGCCAATGCGTCGTGTTTGGCAGCAGCACGCGACGAACTACTCGACCGGGTTGGGTGGGATTCGAAGAACGATGGTCTTTTCGGCGCACCGCCGATCACTGTGTTGGTCGGGGAAAACACCCACAGCACGGTTCGCAAGTCGCTCGGTCTGATCGGTCTCGGGAGCGATCGAGTGGTGAAGGTGCCGACCGATGACCAGGGCCGGATCGACCACACCGAGCTACCGACCAACCTGTCCGGGCCGGTGATCGTCTGCGCCCAAGCAGGCGAGGTCAACACGGGGGCCTTTGATCCGTTTGACGAGATCGCCGACTGGCTCGCGGCGACCACCGACAACGGCTGGCTCCACGTCGACGGAGCGTTCGGTTTGTGGGCGCTCGCCGATCCGACTCGATCGCACCTGGTGGCGGGTCTCGACCGCGCCGATTCCTGGGCGACAGACGGACACAAGTGGCTCAACGTCACCTATGACTGCGGCATCGCGATCGTTGCTCGTCGGGGGGCGCTCCGACGAACGTTCTCATCGATTGCCGGCTATCTGCCCCCGGAGCGTGGATTCGAGGCGATGCACCACACGCCGCAGTCGTCGCAGCGGGCGCGTCAGGTCGAGGTCTGGGCGGTGTTGCGCACGCTTGGCCGCAGCGGCGTCGCTCAACTCGTTCAACGCGCGTCCGACGCGGCGCAACTGATCGTCGAGCGACTGGAGGACGCCGACTTTGACGTGCTCAACGACGTGGTGATCAACCAGGTGCTGGTGCGGTACGGCTCGGGCACCACGACCGAGGCGCTGATTGCCGAGATTCAACACGACGGTCGGATCTGGTGCGGAGCAACCCAGTGGCGCGGTGAAACAGCAATGCGAGTGAGTGTGTCGTCATGGAAAACCACGCTCGATGACGCCGCCCGGGCGGCTGACGTCATCGTCGAATGCGCCCGCCGACTCCCTCAACACGAGTGACGGAGCGGTGCAGTTGTCCGCCGATAGCTTCGATCCGATGAAGGAGGGGCGGACGCCGAAGACCGAACGCAGGGGACTGGGGTCGTGGTGGTTCGGAGCCGGTGCAACGGTCCTGTTCGCTGTCGTCGTCGCCGCTTGCAGCCTCCGGGCCGGCGGCACGGCGGAACCCGGCGAGGCGTCGCTGGATTCCGCGCCAGCGACTGATGTGGCGACAACAGCGACACAGGACACCGAGCAGTCGAACACGACGGCTCCGACCACCGACGCCCCGCTGGCGGTTGCCGCAGAACCCGTCGGCGTCACGTTCTCGGAGGACATCGAGCCGATCATCACCGAGACCTGCGCGAGCTGTCACACCGGCGATGGCCCCGGCACACAACACGTCCGGTTCGACACAGCGGACAAGGTGTCGCGTGCTGCCTTCGCCATCGCGATCGTGACCAAAGATCGCTTCATGCCGCCGTGGCCTGCGGGCGACGCCAGCGTGCCGTTCGATCACGACTGGAGCCTGACCGACGTCGAGATCGCCGCGATCCTCGAATGGGATGATGCGGGCGCGCTGCTTGACGTCGACCCCGAGAAGGAGATGATCCCCACCAATGGTGTGGTCGGTATCGACGACCCTGACGTCGTCGTGCAGGCGAACGGCAGCTACGACGGCGAGTTCGGCCAGCCTGATGAGTATCGCTGCTTCGTCTACGACCCGGGCGTGACCGAGCCCTCGTTCGTTTCGGAGATGGAGTTCATCCCGCAGCAAACCCAGATCGTGCACCACGCAGTCGGGTTCCTGGTCGCTGGGCAAGACCGGGCGGCGATCGCCGAGTTGGCGGGTGCTGATGGCCAGGGCGGCTGGACATGCTTCGGGTTCAGTCCGGGCCGATCCGCCGAGCTCGTCTTCACCTGGGCGCCGGGCACTGATCCGACGGTGTTCCCCGAGGGCACCGGTCTGGAGATGGAGTCGGGCGACTTCTTCGTGATGCAGACGCACTTCCACTACGACGTCGAGGCTGATGCTGATCAGTCGACCATGGCGATCAAGTGGGCGCAGGGTGACGAGGTCGACCCGGTCAATCTCGGCACGTATCTTGCTCCGGCAGAGATCCCGTGCACCGAGGCCGAGGTCGGTCCGCTATGTGATCGGACCGCTGCCCGCCAGCGGGCAATCGATGCGTACGGCAACGCGGGCGTGCTCGCCGATTTACTCGTCGCCGGATGTGGCAATCCGCTCGATGCGCCCGACGGGTTCGTCGACGGGGTCGCTCGTTCGAGCTGCACGTTGCCCGTGCAGAACCCGGGTGAAATTGTGTCGGTGTTCGGACACGAGCACGAGCTCGGTGCCACGTTCCGACTCACGATCAATCCCGACACCCCCGACGAGATCGTGCTGCTCGACATCCCGAAGTGGGACTTCGATTGGCAGTTCATCTACGAGCCGACCGACAGCATCATCATCAGCCGCGGCGACACGATCCGGGTCGAGTGCACATGGGATCGAGCACTGCGCGATCCCGAGCTCGAGCCGGCATACGTGCTGTGGGCTGACGGAACCGACGACGAAATGTGCTTCTCGACGATCGTCACCCGACCGGTCTGACCTCGTCGGATTACGGCCCACGCCGCGACCGGTTCGGGGATGTGCGTTCAACGACCAGAAGTTCCACGACGATCAGAGGACGGCGTCGGTGCGTGTCGCTGTCCCTAGGGTGGTTTGGTTCATCGGTTCGCTGTGGTCTGCTACCTTCTCCGAGGCCGCTTGCTTCACGGCAGAGCGACAGGAAGAAGTGGCGAGCGCGTCGCCTTCGTCGCCCACGACCGAGTTGTCGTCGGGAGCGACCGACGCTTCGGAACAGGCGTTTCTCGCTGCAGCTCAGAGCATCGAGGGCGTCACGGGAGATGCCGATGCACTGCTGGAAGCCGGTCAAACCGTCTGCGTCGTCGCACGCGATCTCCACACGCTCGAGTCGTTGCTCGCGACGTTGACCGTCGACCGACTGGCCGCGTTCTCGATCGTGTCGGTCGTCAGCCTTTGTCCGGAAGTCGACGACACCTGAGCGGCACACCGATCGTGCCAATGATCAGCCATCCGGCCTGCATCAACAGCAACGTCGGCTTCCGCATCGCCCGCTGAATCCCCAGCGGCCGCGGCCTTCTTCCCTCTCCTCTGGATCCGTCAGTAGATCGATCTGGATCGCCGGGCGACCGAGGGGCTTCATCCGGATCAGACGTGGATCGGTGACTCCACCCTCGGAGTCGAAGCGAAACACACCCTGTGCGGTGTCCGAGTGTTCGCTACGGTCCCGGCCATGACCGATCTCTCACGTCACGTTGCCGAGAACCGGCGCCACTGGGACGCCACGGCTGACCAGTGGGTTGCATCGGGTGAACGAGCATGGTCGCAGAGCGCGCCGACCTGGGGCATCTGGGGCATCTCGAACGACGAGCTCCCGCTGCTTCCAGAGTCGCTTGACGGCAAACGAGCGATCGAACTCGGGTGCGGCACGGGCTACTGCAGCGCCTGGATGCAACGGCGTGGCGCATCGGTGTACGCAATCGACAACTCGGTGGAGCAGTTGGCAACTGCTCAACGGCTTGCCGAGATCTACGAGGTCGAAGACATCGAGTGGGTGCACGGCGACGCTGAAGCCGTTGCGCAACCAGACGCGTCGTTCGACTTCGCGTTCAGTGAATACGGCGCCGCGATCTGGTGCGAGCCCGAAGCGTGGCTGACCGAGACCTATCGGCTGCTCCGGCCCGGCGGTGAACTCGTCTTCCTCGGTCATCACCCGCTCGCCATGGTGTGCTCCGCGCCTGCTGGCGATGCTCCGGCGGGACGAACGCTCGAGCGGCCTTACTTTGGTCTGCGCCAACTCGACTGGACCGACGCACTTGAAGATGCCGGCGGCATCGAGTTCAACATGCCGATCGGCGAGTGGTTCGCGCTCTTCTCCAACATCGGATTCACCGTCGAGAACTACATCGAGGTCCAAGCGCCCGACACCGTCGAGGGCACGAAATTCTGGATCCCCGCCGACTGGTCAAAGGACTACCCCTCCGAACAAGTCTGGTTCCTTCGGAAGCGCCTGATCGGCGGATGACTGCGTTGCAAGAACTCCTCATTGAGCAAGCTCAACGTCGTCGTCAGCCCACAGGAGCGGCGTAGACGACGATGTTTTCGTGGTATCGACGGATCTCGGGGTTGAAGTCGCCACCGCAGGTGATCAGCACCAGCGTCTCGGGGCCGGTGTTGCGCCAGATGCGCTCACGGGGGAGTTCGAGCTTGCCGTAGATTGCTCGCTCGAACACTTTGTACTGACGCTTCGTGCCGTCGTCGAGGGTGACGCTGACGCGGTTGCCGGGTTCGAGGTTGCCGAGTTGGCCGAAGGGGCCGACGGTGCGGTTCCACGACACGTGTGCAGCGAGCACGGTGGCTCCTGGGCGACCAGATGTGGCGCCGTATTGGTACCAGCCGATCTCGGTCTCGTCGGGAACTTCGAGCTGGCCGTCCTCTTCCAGGCCGACCGCTCGGATTGGAAACTGGCTGACGTCGAAGGCATCGATCTCCATGCCGACGGGGCGTGGGCGAGGCGCGACTTCTTCGGGGACGACGGAGTACTGCTCGCCGAGCAGACCTGCAAGGGGGCTGAGCGCCAGCTCGGTCGTCGTGGGTGCCGGGTCGACTGGCGAGGGCGCTGGCGCGGTGGCTGTCGGCGGTTCCGTGACGAGCGGGGCAACGGTGGAGGGGACGGGTGCGCTGTCGTTCTCGACGTCGAGAACGACCTCGTCGCTGCCGCCCTGGGAAGTGGCCCCGGCGTAGGCCAGGCCGCTTCCTGCCAGGAGGGCGACGACGGTGATGCCGGTGAGCACTCGACCCTGACGGGTCCGGGGGGTGAGTTGCATGTCGGTGGGGGTGTCGTTGTGGTCGTTGTGAGAGTTGCCGTGGTGGTCAGCAGGCGTTGCGGACACAACGACGACGGGGGAACCGGCTGGCGCAGGCCAGGGGGTCCGATTCCACCGTCATCGTCGTCGAGTCAGCGAATGTCTGCCGTCCGGACGATGGTCAGCTGCGGACCGTCTGGCGACGGAGGGCGAAGGCGCCTCCGGCGAGGGTGAACATGCCTGCGGCAGCGGTGAACAGCACGAGGCTGTTCGAGCTGGAACCGAGTTCGCCACCAGTGTTGACAGCGGTCGGTGCCGGCGTGCCGTCACCGGCGTCTCCAGCGGCAGGGGCGGCGGACGCAAGGTCACGTTCCTGGGTGTAGAAGGTGAACGTCTCGTCAGCGAGCGAACCAACGGCGTACACGATGAGGTTCGTACCGGCAGCGAGCGTCACGGTCGGAACGTCAGCGATCGGATCGCCACCGGTCGGTGCGATCTGAGCGCCGGCGATCTCGCCAGCAGGGATGTCGAGGCCGGCGCTGTCGCCGTTCGATGCGTTCTCGACCGGGCGAGCGTCACCGAGCACCACGTCGACTGCGGGAGCTGCAGCGGTGTGGCGGATGGTCAGACGACCATTGCCATCAGCGACTTCGGAGGTGTCGTTCTCGAAGGGCGTCAGTGTGGGGGTGCCGTCAGCATCGAGGTGCGCAACCACGGTGTAGCTGCCGGAGGCCGGGACGGGGAACTCGGCGACTGGGCCGATGGCGATGTCTTCGGTGCCAGCAACGCGGACTTCGAGGTTCTCGAGAGTCTGGCCGGCGAAGGCGCTGAGGTCCTGCATCGTGCCGGGCTCGAACCCGGGGATGACGATCTCGCCGCCGACGACGACATCGACGGTGACGCCGGGAATGCCGTGGAGCAACATGATCTCGGCGTCGGACTGGGCGTTGGTGCCCGACGGGGCGGAGAGGAGGACCGCTGCGAGTGCGGCGGCTCCTGCGAGGAGTTTCTTCATGGGAATGTGCCTTTCGATCGACTGATCTGAACTGGACTCGGGCCGTTCCCGAATCTGGCAGGTATTCGGCGCCGGGTGGCGGGCCGGATGAACCAAATCCCCGGGGGTGCGAAATCGAAGGGTTGATCAGCTCCATCGACCGGCGCGCCGTGGGCCTTCGGAACTCTCGACGGAAGTCGGTGCTCTGGAGTCAGGATGTGAGAGATTGACCGAACGCCTCGCCATCCCGGGCGAGGAGCGCGGCGTTGATCCGCTGCCGTTCGAGGATCTGATCGAGTGTCTTGGTCGCCTGCGGAATCGAATGCTCAGCAAAGAAGGCTGCTGTGTCGGCGACGAGCTCAGGCGTGGCGAGCTGCTTGACCGAATCGACCATGCGCGCGATCGTGTTGGTCGGGAAGTCGGCGTTGGCCTGGTCCCAGTGGTTTCTCATGAACTTCCAAGCGGCGGGGCCGTGTCGGCGGTTCCCGATCGCCATTCGCAACAGGAACGGGGCGTTCTGCGTCTTCACCTTCCCGGAGAAGGCGAACTCACAGGCACGCAAGAGAAGTGCTTCGTCGTCGAATTCGGCAAGTGCATACAGCTGGCGCAGCTGCTCCTGGGGTGTCGGCGCCGTCAGGAATCCGTTCTGTAACCGTTCGAAGTCTTCAACGCTGCCGTGGGCAGCAACCACTGACGTTGCAGCGGCTACGAGTTCGGGGTCGACCTCATCGACGGGTTGGGTCAACAGGTTTCGACACACCTCAATGATGAACTCATCGTTGCCGAGTGCGCCTGCGGTGTTCAGCAGCAGGCCCCGCAACTTGGCAGTGAGGTCGCTCTCGCCTGGTTGGGGTTCGCCGAGTTCGGCGAGGGCTGGCTGCACGAGGTCGCGAACCTTCGACTCGAACGCTGGCCGTGCCTCATCACCCACGAGTCGACCAAGACCGCGCAGTGCGATGACCACGGCCTGCCAGACCGCATGCTCACGTTCGGTGGAGAAGCCTTCGAGGAACTCGAGGAGGTCCTGTGCGGACATCGATCCGGCCACGGTCGCAGCCCACGCATCATCCACGAGGCTGTAACGCTCGAGCGTGCTCATCTCGGCGAGGTCTGCCGTGAGGCGGCCGCGCAGTGTGTCGTCGTAGGCGACTCGGAAGAATCCGTGCCCGCCGGCATTGACGACGACCGACGCAGCGGGGTCCGCGAGTGGCACGACGATGCTCACACCGTCGAGCAGTACCGTGGTGGTCGTCGCACTGTTGCGCACGTGGACCGGCACGACCCACATCTGATCGGCAGCGTCATCGGGCAGCTCGCCAAGACGGAATCGCTGCTGGGTCAGTTCGACGCCCGAACCGTCCGCAGTGAGTGCAGCGCGGATCAGCGGGAAGCCGGACTGCCAGATCCACGAGTCCATGATCCGCCGTACGGGCTCACCAGACGTGGCTTCGATGGCGTCCCACAGGTCGTTGGTTTCGGTGTTCTTGTACGAATGCAGCCGCAGGTAATGGCTGACTCCCTCGCGGAAATGAGCCTCGCCGAGGTACTGCTCGAGCATTCGAAGCAGTGCGCCACCTTTTTGATACGTCAGCACGTCGAACATGCCTTCGCAGTCGGCAGGTGAACGCACTTCGTATTCGACTGAGCGGGTGCTCTCGAGGGCATCGACGTCGAACGCGATGCTGCGCTCCAGACCAAAGCTGGTCCATCGCTCCCAGTCGGGCCGGTACGCATCGCAGGCCGCAATCTCCATGAATGTGGCGAATGCCTCGTTCAGCCAGATGCCGTTCCACCAGCGCATCGTGACGAGGTCACCGAACCACATGTGTGCGAGTTCGTGCGCAACCACATCAGCGACCAACTGCTGCTCGTTCTGCGTGCTGGTTGCCGGATCGACGAGCAGCAGACTCTCGCGGAACGTGATGCACCCCAAGTTCTCCATGGCTCCAGCGGCAAAGTCAGGGAGGCCGGCCAAGTCGACCTTGTCGCTGGGGTAGGGGATCCCGTAGTACTCCTCGAACCAGCGGAGGCAGAACGCCCCGACGTCCATCCCGAAGTCGGTTAAGTGCCCCTTGCCAGGCACGTGCACGAGCCGCATCGGCGAGCCGTTGACGTCGACGCTGGCACTCATCTCGAGGCGGCCCACCACAAACGCCACCAAGTAGGTGCTCATGATCATGGTGTCGGCGAAACGAATCACGATGCGCCCGTCGCTGACTGTGCGGTCGACTTCCGGACCGTTGGAGATGGCCTGAAGACCGTCTGCGATGTCGAGGGTGATACCGAACACCGCCTTGAACTCGGGCTCGTCCCAACACGGGAACGCCCGACGACAGTCGGTCGACTGCATTTGGGTCGTGGCGATGACCTGCTCGGCTCCGTCGGCATCGGCGTACGTGCTGCGGTAGAACCCGCGCAGCCGGTCGTTGAGGATGCCGGTGAACTCGACGGCGAGCGTGGCCGAACCAGTCGGCAATTCGGCTGCTGTGTGCACGAACAGCCGGTCGGTCTCCTCGTCGATGGTGAAGTCGGCCGACGCACCGTTCACCAGGCACGAGTTGATGTCGAGTTCGGCAGCATTCAAGACGAGCGTGGTCGTCGGCACCTCGACGTCAAGCTGCACCGTCACGGTGCCGCTGAAGGTTGCATCGTCGAGCATTGGCGTGAGTCGGACGTCGTATCGCGACGGCGAAAGACCAGCGGGAAGACGGTACGGATCGAGTTCACGAGCCGTTGACGAGGAAGACGCTGCCATGCCCGGATGGTACCGGCGCTAGCGTGATCGATCGTGTCTGCAACGACTCCGTCTCCCGCTCCACCGAAGTTCGCTGTCGTCGGTATCGGCAATGCGCTCGTCGACGTCATCGCTCATGCTTCCGAGGGCTTTCTCGCGGATCATGATCTCAACAAAGGGTCGATGACTCTGGTGGAGACCGACCGCGCGGTCGAGCTCTATGCCGCGCTCGGAACAGCGGTTGAGATGAGTGGCGGATCGGCGGCCAACACGATGGTCGGCGTCGCCAGCTTGGGCGGAACGGCGTGCTACATCGGCAAGGTCAACCATGATGACCTCGGTGATGTATTCGGCCACGACATGCGGGCCGTCGGCGTGCCGTTCCGAGGCGGTGGCGTCGATCACGGCACCCCGACCGGGCGGTGCATCATCGTGGTCACCCCCGATGCCGAACGCACGATGAACACCTACTTGGGCGTGTCGAGTTCGCTTGACATCGGTGATCTCGATGTCGACGCCATCGCCGCGGGTGCGGTCCTCTACATGGAGGGGTACCTCTTCGATCGCGACGATGCGAAGGCTGCATTCCGGCATGCTGCAAAGATCGCGCACGACAACGGACGCAGCGTCTCGCTCACCCTGTCTGACTCGTTCTGTGTCGATCGTCATCGGGTCGATTTTCGGTCATTGGTGCAGGACAGGGTCGATATTCTGTTCGGCAACGCCGACGAGATTCGGTCGCTCTACGAAGTCGACGATCTCGACGCTGCGCTCACCATGGTCAGTCGAGAGTGTGGCCTGGCGGCCATCACCACTGGTGCGGATGGCTGCGTCATTGTGACCGCCGACGAACAGATCAAGGTGCCTGCTCAGCCGGTCGAACGCGTGCTCGACACCACCGGCGCCGGCGACCTGTTTGCAGCCGGCTTCCTCTTCGGTCTCACGTCAGGACTGCCGCTTGCCGAGTGCGGTGAAATCGGCTCGATCGCAGCTGCCGAAGTGATTTCGCACGTAGGGCCGCGGCCACTCGTCGATTTGCGTACGCTGTTACCTGATGGCTGAGGAACCAAACGCTCCATTGCTCGACACCGCCCGCCGGTGGCTGGCTGCCGAACCCGATGACGACATTCGAGTCGAGCTCGCGGAGCTGATCGCCGAGGCCGAGCGCGGCAACGCCGACGCCCTGGCCGAGCGGTTCACGGGGCGCCTGCAGTTCGGTACCGCTGGGTTGCGTGCTGCTGTCGCCGCCGGTCCGATGCGGATGAATCGACTCGTGGTCCGCCAGGCCGCCGCAGGCCTCGGTCGATGGTTGCTCGACAGCGTCGACGGCGCTGCTGACAGGGGAGTGGTCATCGCTCGCGACGCACGACGCAAGAGCGACGTGTTCGCCCTCGATACCGCACGTGTGCTCGCGGCGATGGGCATCAAGTCGATGCTGCATCCCGGGGCGCAACCCACACCGGTCCTCGCCTGGTCGATCACCGGCTTGAACGCCGCAGCCGGCGTCGTCGTCACGGCGTCGCACAACCCGCCCGCCGACAACGGGTACAAGGTCTTCCTCGATACTGGCTCACAGATCGTCACTCCGATCGACACTGAGATCGCGGCGCACATCGGCGACTTCGACCCGCTCGACGTTCCGATCGCCGCTGAGGATGATCACCTCATCTCGTGGCTCGACGCCTCGTGGAGCGAGGCGTACGTCGCGGCCGCTCCGCGTGTCCGACTCCGGCCAGAGGTGGCGGGGGTCAAGGTTGCGTACACCGCGATGCACGGCGTCGGCGGCGACACGATCGCAGCGGCGTTCGTGGCATCTGGTTTCGACCCTCCCGTTGTCGTCCCTGAGCAGCAGGAACCCGACGGCACCTTTCCCACGGTTTCGTTCCCCAACCCCGAAGAACCCGGCGCCATGGACCTGCTGCTCGCAGTCGCCCAGGCCAACGGCGCCACTCTCGCCTTGGCCAACGACCCGGACGCTGATCGACTCGGCGCAGCGATCCCCGACACCCAAGACGGTGCCACCGGGTCATCGTGGCGGAAGCTCAGCGGTGATGAAATCGGGTGGCTGTTTGCCGATCACATCCTGCGCCACACGAACGGCTCTGACCGTCTGGTCATCACCACTCTGGTGTCGTCCTCGTTGCTTGCTCGCATGGCTGAAACCCACGGGGTCCACAGCGAGGAGACCTTCACGGGATTCAAGTGGATTGGGCGTATCGCCACCGAGCGTGCCGAAGTGGGCCAGCGCTTCGTGTTCGGCTACGAACAGGCACTCGGGTACCTCGTCACCGGTCGGCCGCTCGACAAGGACGGGATCACGGCTGCGGTGTTGATGGCCGAGATCGCGGCCCTCGCTGCGCACGATGGTGTCACGATCCAGGATCGTCTCGATGCCATCGCTGCTCAATACGGCCGGTACATCACGGCCGAGCTGTCGGTGCGAATGCCGCCAACGGAGGGCGCCGAGTGGGTGCGCCAGATCGAAGCAGAACCGCCGACAGCCGTCGGTGGCATTGCGGTCGAGTCGGTCACGTCGTACCCGGAGGCCAACCTGGTCCGCCTGGTGCTCGACGGAGGCACTCGCCTGCAGATTCGTCCGAGCGGAACCGAGCCGAAGGTCAAGCTGTACGGAGAAGCGGTCGACCTCGACCCCGCTGAACTCGACCGCCTGCTCCACGCCCTCGCGAAGTAGCGCTCAGGCTGGTGCGCCGAATTGGCGGTCGCCGGCGTCGCCGAGACCGGGGACGATGTACGCGTTGTCGTTGAGCCGATCGTCGATGACCGCAGTGAACAGCGTGACGTCGATGCCGGATGCGTCAACTGCAGCGATTCCTTCGGGTGCTGCCAGGGCGACGATCACGGTCATCGGCTGTTGGGCGCCGCGCTCGACCAGGAGCTGCAGCGTGTGGATCAACGAGCCGCCAGTGGCGAGCATCGGATCGACCACGATGACGGGACGTTCGCCGATGTTCTCGGGCAGCTTGTTGACGTACGGTTCGGGTTCGTGGGTCTCTTCGTTGCGGGCGATACCGATGAAGCCGATATCGGCGTCTGGCAGGAGATCCTGAGCGGGCCGCAGGAACCCGAGGCCCGCACGGAGGATGGGCACGATCACGGGCTGGACGGCGATCCGGTCTGCTGACGCGGTGGTCAACGGGGTCTCGACCGTGCCGTTGACAGTCGGGAGCGTCTGCGTTGCCTCGGCGATGAGGAGCGTGCCGATGCGTTCGAGATTCTGTCGAAACAGGGCGTTCGGGGTGTCGACGTCGCGGATGCGAGCGAGTGAGTCGAGCACGAGTGGGTGATCGACGACAACGGTTTCGACAGTCATGGCTGGCTCCTCAGCTTCCGAGCTCGGACTCGGACTTGAGCACCGAGTAGCGCGGCTTGATGATGCCGTTGATCAGCTTCAATCGCTCCGGGAACGGGGCAAAGGCGGACTTCATTGCGTTGACGGTGAGCCACTGGAAGTCATCGAGACCCCATCCGAACGCCTTGTGCAGTTCGAGCATCTCCTTGGTCATGGTGGTGTTGCTCATCAACCGGTTGTCGGTGTTGACGGTGACGCGGAACTGGAGACGACGAAGCATCCCGATTGGGTGCTCGGCAATGGTCGGTGCCACGCCAGTGTTCACGTTCGACGTCGGGCAGACTTCGAGGCAGATCCGACGGTCACGGATGTAACTGGCCAGTCGGCCGAGGGTGGCGTTGCCGTCGGCATCGATCTCGATGTCGTCGACGAGGCGAACGCCATGACCGAGTCGTTCGGCACCGCAGAACTGCACGGCCTCCCAGATCGAGGGCAGACCGAACGCCTCGCCGGCATGAATCGTCGAGTGGAAGTTCTCTCGGTTGATCAGGTGGAATGCGTCGAGGTGGCGTGTCGGTGGGAAGCCGGCTTCGGGGCCGGCGATGTCGAACCCGACCACACCGTTGTCGCGATGGCGGATGGCGAGCTCGGCGATCTCGCTGCTGCGGGCAGCCTGACGCATCGCATCGAGCAATGCGTAGATCGTGAGGTCGGTGCCGGCCGAACCGCGTTCGAAGCCGGCGATGACGGCCTCGACCACCTCGTCGAGAGACAGGCCCTGTTCGAGGTGGAGTTCAGGTGCGAAACGCACCTCGGCGTACACGACATTGTCGGCGGCGAGGTCCTGTGCGCACTCGTATGCGACTCGCTCGATGGCGTCGCGTTGCTGCATCACAGCGCCCGTGTGCGCAAACGTCTCGAGGTACAGCACGAGGTCGTTGCGCTTGGCGCCCTTGTTGAACCACTCGCCGAGTTCGGCGACGTCGGTGGTCGGCAACCCGTCGTATCCGTACTCCTCGGCCAGCTCGATCACCGTGGACGGACGCAGCCCGCCATCGAGGTGGTCGTGCAACAGCACTTTCGGAGCCCGAGCAATGAGATCAGCCGTCGACATCCCCCCACGCTACCCACCGTCGTGTGAGGACAAGCTCCGTCCGACGGTCTGTGTGCTCACACGAAGGATTGAGCAGCGCTCTATGTGAGGACAAGGTCCGTCCGACGGTCTGTGTGCTCACACGAATCCGCGGTTGCGGTGTCGGACTACGGCGTGGTCGTACTGTGCGGTTAGCACGGTGGTCGTCCTACGGTGTGGAGATGGCGACGTGGACCTGTCCCGACTGCAATCGTGACTTCGGCGCGGTCGGCCGCGGTCACATGTGCAGTCCCGGTCTGACGACGGAGGAGTTCGTCGCCGGTTCTCCGGACTTCGTCGCCCCGGTCTTTCGGGCGGTCCACGATCATCTCCGCGCCGTTGACGCCGAGGTCGCCGGCGATTTGATCGTCGACCCGCTCGAGAAGAAGGTGCTGTTCAAGAACGGGCCGACATTCTGCATCCTCGACGTGAAGACCAAGTGGGTGGCGGTCGGCTTCTCACTGCGTCGTGGGTTGGAGACCGGCCGCCTCTCCCGCAAAACGTCCGAGCAGGGCGGCCGGCACTACCACGTCATCAACATCACCGACGCCGTACTGATCGACGACGAACTGCGGGAGTGGCTGACCGAGGCGTATCACCATGGCGCGAGAGGGAAGGGCGCTGGAGGGAAGGGCGTGGCGTCGAAGCCCAGTCGTCTCGACCCGATGGTGCCCGACGACATCGACTTCGAGATCGCCCCACCGCGCTGACCGGTTTTGACCGACAGTTCGCCGCGGTAGAGGAAGTCGGCAATCAACGACTGCTCTGCGCCTTCAGGGAAGTCGAATTGTCAAAGTCGTTGGCCACCCACGCGCGCAACATCCAGCCGAGCGCCGCGGAGAAGTTGCCGCCCTGCTCGTCGCATCGGTATTTGGGGAGTTCGGGGCGATCGTTGCCGATGACCTGTGGGGGATGATGAAGGCGGTGCCGACGAGGCTCATTGGTTCTCCGGTCCCCACCCCGTTCTCGCACTGATCGAGCGGCCCTTCTGCCATGGTGCCGTCGGCCTTGGCCGAGAGCAGGATCTCGGGCTGGGCCGGGTTGAAGCCATCGCCGATTCAGCCGATGTTGTAGAAGTGCGAGCCCGTGTTCGGGGTTTGGATGCGGTCGCTGGCGAAGCCATTGGCACATGCTGGGTCCCCGAGCCGTCCGCCGAAATCGCACCCCGACAGTAGCCTGCCCACCATGGATTTGACCGTGCTGGGCAACACCGTTCGTCATGCAATCGAGCACGTCGAGGTGTTCCCCGCTCCGGAGAACGTCTCGACGGTCACCTTCACGAACGACGAGCTGAACTCGATGTGTCCCGTGACCGAACAACCTGACCTGTCGACCGTGGTCATCGAGTACGTGCCTGATGCCTGGTGCGTCGAGTCGAAGAGCCTGAAGCTCTACCTCTGGGGATTTCGCGATCGTCCGGTCTTCGCCGAGGCACTTGCCGCCGAAATTGCTGGCGAGATCATGCTGACCGCCAAGCCGAAGCGGGTCACCGTGACGCTCACGCAACGTCCGCGTGGAGGCATCGAAGTGAAGGCCGTCAGCGAACTGACTGCCTGATCGCTGCTAGTCCTTGATGTAGGGCTGTCCGTCGGCGGCGGGGGCCCTGGCTCGGCCGACGAGCCCGGCGACGACGACAATCGTGAGGATATAAGGTGTCATGGCGAGGAACTCTGACGGGATCGGTGTTCCGAGGATGCCGAGCTTCTGTTGCATGGCACGAGCGAAGCCGAACACGAGCGCAGCGCCGAGAACCCCGAACGGCCGCCAGCGACCAGCGATCATTGCGGCCAGTCCGATGTAGCCGACACCGGCGGTCATGTTCTCCTCGAAGCGTCCAGTCGAGCCCAGCGTCAGCGCCGCGCCGCCGAACCCGGCGATGAGCCCGGCGAGCGTCACGTTGCGATAACGCACGCGGTACACGTCGATGCCGACCGTGTCGGCAGCCTTGGGGTGTTCACCCACCGAGCGTGATCGCAGTCCCCAGCGAGTGTAGAAGAGCGCATAGTGGATGCCGACCACGAGGAGCAGCGACCCATAGAGGAAGATGTTCCCGTCGAAGAACATGGCCCCGATCACGGGAATGTCCTCGAGGAGGGGAATCGAGATCTTGGTGAAACGGTCGGGTGCGTTGAACTGAGGA
>CAXMZV010000029.1:0-15548 GCA_964199985.1 Candidatus Ilumatobacter isfjordensis
CCGACGCACTCGGTGACATGACGACCCCAACACACGCAGCGAGTGGCCTCGCACTACCAGTGTCGATCCGGAAGCAGATAAATGCCAGAAATTGTTGCAATCGCGTGACAACAGCGCCGGATGGCCGGGTCAGGGGCTCGGCGCCCCGTCGATGATTCGCGATCCGCACGCACCCGACGGTTCTCGACGCGGCGCGGTCCGCTCGACCGTTTCGGTGCAGTGCGGTCAGCGACCGTTGGCGGACGACTTCCAGAACTGCTCGCGCCGTGTTGCTGGGCGCGGACCTCGACGTCCCACCACTTCGGGGATTTCTGGCTCGAACACGTTGCTCTGGATCCGAGGCGGTGTCACTTCCAGGGGTTCCGACTTCGAGTGGTGTTCCGAGGGCGTGTCCTCGTCCTGTGGGTCCGCTGCTTTTGCAACCATGACTTTTCTTCGACCGATTCGCGTCGGACTGAAGCACAGAATCGCCGACATGGTCAATTGCACCGATCCCAGCGCGACTTCTCACCCAGGCAACCCCGACGGCGCGGGACTGCCGTCAGTCGACGGCGTGAAAGATCGTGCCCCGCAGCAGCCCGGTGACCGCGTCAATCGCTCGACGATGCTGGGCGGGTGACATCCCGACGGTCTCGGTGAGGCCGATCAACACGGTCCGGACGAACTCCACCATGGCCGGCTTGTCGGCGGCACCGATCTCGCCCGTGGCGACGCCGATGTCGACGATGTCGACGAAGAACTGCTCGCGGGCTTCGTCGTAGCGGGCGAGTCGATCAGCCACGTCAGGATGACGTCGCGTGTCAGTGCGCACCGCACCGACGAAGGCGGCGAGCGACGGGTCCTCGACACCCATCCGGTGCGACGCTTCAAGCACCGCTGTGAGCTTGCCGAGGAACGTGTCGGAGCTGTTGACCGCGTCCTGGAAACGGTCGTAGATCGTGCGCTGCATGTCACGATCGACCTCGGCGTACAGATCCAGCTTCGACTCGACGTAGTGGTAGAGGGCCCCGGTGGTGATGCCGGCCGCAGACGCCACGTCCTTGTTCGTGACCGCTCCGTAGCCACGTTCAGCGAAGAGCGCCCGAGCCGCCTCGAGAATCGCCTTGCGCGTGTCGGCCGAGTCACTCGCCGGTGGCCGACCGCGTCGACGCCCTGCTGGCGGCGCGGGCTCGTCGATTGGTTTCACCGCAGACATGTCACGAGTATGACGAAACATCTCACGGACGAACGGAGCGGAGGCGCCATGGCTGCGTGACTTCGTCCGCCGTCGCTGACCGATCCCGTGCGCCCGCGGCGTCGCTCAGTCCAACCACTGCGACACGCAGTCGTCGGGGTGAGCATCACACCACGGCGTCGTACCGGGGAGGCGATGCCGATTGATCGCCACGAGGTCGTACACCCGGTCGAGCAACCATGGAGCACCCGGCAGCTTCCAGGGCAGAGTCGGCCAGCGCGCGCCGCGGCACGTTGCGAGTCCGAGCGCAATCGCCCGCGCACCACCCACCTTGGTGCCGTCATCGAGCACGGTCCATGCGGCGCGTTCGGCTTCGTCCGCGGTGATGCCTGTGCGGCTCATCACATCGTGCTGCTGCGAGGCGACGACATCGAGCCGGTCGAGCTTGTCGAGACGCCGGATCCACCGGGCGCTACGCGTGCAGAATCCTCAATACCCGTCGAAGATGAGCGTCGCGCGTTCCGGCCGCCGATCAGGAAGCTGGCCGAAGTCCATGGTGGAAGTCTCTCAGAGAAATGATCAATCTCCGCCCCACCGAGCCGAAGGCGAGTTGGGCGAGTGCACCAGCGCTAGATGCGGTTGGCTTCGACGGCTTTGACCATGCGGGCGAACACCGCATCGGGGTGGCCCACGCCGTTGATGACCACGAGGCGGTTCTGATCGCTGTAGTGCTTGACCAACGGGAACGTCTGCTCCTCGTAAATGTCGAGGCGACGGTTGACGGACTCGGGCGTGTCATCCTCGCGCTGCAGCACGTCGCCGCCACACACATCGCAGATCCACGGGCTCGGGTCATTGCCCGTCGCGGTGTAGTTGGTACCGCAGTCACGGCACACACGGCGCGCCGAGATGCGTTCGAGCACAATCTCGCGCGGCACGTTCAAGTCGAGCACGACATCGATCGGGCGATTCTGCTCATCAGCGATCCTGTCGAGTTCGATGGCCTGATCAAGTGTTCGGGGGAACCCGTCGAGGATGTAACCCCGCTGGCTTGCATCGGGTGCGTTGAGACGCTCGCGCACGATGCCGATCATGATGTCGTCGCCGACCAGCCCGCCCGCGTCCATGACCTCCTTCGCCATCAGACCCAACGCGGTCTCTTCGCGCACTGCGGCGCGCAGCATGTCACCGGTCGAGATATGCGGAACGACGAAGTGGCGCGACAGGCGAACACACTGTGTTCCTTTGCCGGCACCCTGACGGCCGAGAATGATGAGGCGAGCGCCCGGAATCATCTGGCGCCGCCTACTTCAAGAAGCCCTCGTAGTTGCGCAGCGTGAGCTGGCTGTCGATCTGTCGCATCAGTTCGAGTGCGACGCCGACCGAGATGAGCACGCTGGTACCCGCAAAGCCAAAGGAGTTGATGTCCGCTGCGATGAGCAGCATGTACGGCATGATGGCGATGATGGCGACGAAGACAGCGCCTGGCAGCGTGATGCGGTTGACGGCCTTCCCGAGATAGCGCTCGGTCTGGGGGCCCGGACGAATACCAGGAATGAATCCACCCTGCTTGCGCAGCTGGTCAGCCTGACGAATCGGGTCGAAGGCGATCGAGTTGTAGAAGTAGGCAAACGCGATGATCATCAAGGCAAGAAGCGTGATGTACACCATGTTCTGCGGGTTGACGATGTACTCGTCGACGAAGCTCTGCACCGAGGATCGCCAGCCGCCCTCGCTGCTGCCACCGAGCACGTTCGACATGATCACGGGAAGGAGCAGAATCGATGAGGCGAAGATGATCGGAATGACGCCCGACTGGTTGACCTTCAACGGGATGTAGGTGTTCTGGCCGCCCATCATCCGGCGGCCGACGACACGTTTAGCGAACTGCACGGGAATACGCCGCTGGCCGAGTTCGACGAACACGACGGCCACGATGATCCCCAACGTGAGCAGCACCATCGCAACGAACCAGAACTGCTTGTTGAGCTGGAGGATGCCCCAGAAGCCGCCCGGAAGCGATGCCACGACGGAGGCGAAGATGACCATCGACATGCCGTTGCCGATGCCGCGCTGGGAGATGAGTTCGCCCATCCACATCAGCACCGCGGTGCCGGCGACGAGCGTCGGAATGATCAGGTAGCCGCGAGGCCACACGCCGTCCGGCAACAGCGGCACGGTTGGTGCAGCACTGGCTGCGGAGAAGAAGGCGGTACCACGACCCGTACCAAAGATGAACACGAGGCCGGTGGCCTGCAACGTCGCGAGCGCCACGGTGACGTAGCGGGTGTACTGGGTGATCTTGCGCTGACCGACCGCACCCTCTTGCTGCAGTTCTTCGAGCTTGGGGATGACAACGCCGAGCACCTGCATGATGATCGATGCGGTGATGTACGGCATGATGCCGAGCGCGAAGATCGAGAACGACTCGAACGCGCCGCCGGAGAACAGGTTCAAGAACCCGAGGGCACCCTGCTGGTCGGCCGACTCGCGGAGCTGTTCAATGGCAATGCCATCAACGCCGGGAACGCGAATTGCGACACCAAGTCGGTACACGATCACGATCATGATCACGAACAGGAGCTTGTTGCGAAGATCCGAGATCTTAAAGATGTTCGCGAGATTCGAAATCAAAGGAAGCGGCTCCCTGTCGAGGCGTGATGGCTATGTCGACCGTGGTGTGGTGGAACGTGATGGACGTCCAGCGACCGGTGACCGTACCAGCGTGAGCAGGTGCTCAGGCGGGCACGACCAGGGTCGAGCGGATGCGGGTAATCAGCGGTTGGCGAACTGGTTGCCCTGTACGGCAGGACGACCGGCCTTGCCTTCTTCCTTGAACGGAAGCGTGACAAGCGTGACCGAGCCGCCAGCGGCCTCGATGGCCGAGACAGCAGTGGCGGACGCGCCGTGGGCGTGCACGTTGACCTTGGCCGTGATCTCGCCACGGGCGAGGATCTTGGCGAAGTCACCCTTGGTCAGCAAACCGCTGGCGACGAGGTCGTCGAGCGTGATCTCGCTCGTGCCGAGCGACACGGCAAGATCGTTGAGGGCGTGAAGGTTGATCGCCTGGTACTCGACGCGGAACGGGTTGTTGAACCCGCTCAGCTTCGGCACGCGCTGCTTGAGGGGGGTCTGGCCACCCTCGAAGCCACGAGCAACAGTGTTGCGGGCCCGCTGGCCCTTGGAACCACGGCCGGCGGTCTTGCCGCCCTTGCCGCCAGTACCACGTGCCTTGCGCTTGCCGCTCTTGTTCGACCCGGGTGCGGGTGCGAGGTCATGAACCTTCATGTTCAGCTCTCTTCCGTGACGACTTCAGTAACGCTGATGAGGTGCGGAACTCGGGCGATCATGCCGCGAATCTCCGGACGATCAGGAAGCGTGTTGGTATTGCCGATCTTGCCCAGGCCCAGTGCCCGCAATGTGCCGCGGTGCTTGGGCTTGGTGCCGATGGCAGACTTGACCTGCTTGACGTGGATCTCGCTCATGATGCGGCTCCGGCGTCAGCGGTTGCGGGTGCTGTCTCAGTTGTGGCAGCAGCAGGCTTCTTGTTGCGCTCGTTGTACGCGTTGAGCAGACCCTTGGGGATGCACTCTTCGGGTGTGAGGCCACGGCGAGCCGCGATCACGTCGGGACGCTGCAGGGACTTGAGTCCCTGAATCGTCGCACGAGCGACGTTGATGTGGTTGGCCGAGCCGAGCGACTTCGACAACACGTCGTGCACGCCGGCCTCTTCAAGGATGACGCGAGCGGCACCACCGGCGATGACACCGGTACCAGCAGCTGCGGGCTTCATCATCACGCGTCCACCACCGGTCACACCGATAACGGGGTGGATGATGGTCGAGCCGGCCATCGGGACCTCGAAGAGGTTCCGTCGGGCTTCTTCGGTGCCCTTCTGAATGGCGAGAGGCACTTCTTTGGCCTTGCCATAGCCGAGACCGACCTTGCCGTTGCCGTCACCGATCACCACGAGTGCGGTGAAGGAGAAACGACGGCCGCCCTTGACGACCTTGGCGACGCGGTTGATGGTGATGACACGCGACTCGCGCAAGCCATCGGGATCCTCGCGGCGGTTGTCGCCACGACCATCACGGTTGTTGTTTCCAAATGCCATCAGAACTCCAGTCCTGCTTCACGTGCGGCGGATGCGACGGCTGCGATGCGGCCGTGGAAGGCAAAACCGCCACGGTCGAAGACGACCATGTCGATGCCTGCGGCCTTGGCGCGCTCGCCGATGAGCTCACCGACCTTGGTGGCAGCGTCGACGCTCGAACCCGATGCCGAACGCATGTCGGCCTCGGTGGTCGAAGCGGCGGCCAGCGTGACGCCGGCGTCGTCGTCGATGACCTGCACCGAGAGGTGCTTGTTCGAACGGAACACGGCCAAACGAGGACGTGCTGCGGTGCCGTGGATCTTCTTGCGGACCCGACGGTGGCGGCGGAGGCGCCCCTGGCGGCGTTGCTGTGCGATCTTCGTCATGACTACTTCTTTCCGGCCTTGCCGGCCTTGCGCACGACGCGCTCACCGAGGTACCGAACGCCCTTGCCCTTGTACGGCTCTGGCTTGCGGATGCTGCGAATGTTGGCGGCGACCTGGCCGACGACCTCTTTGTCGATGCCGTTCACGATGACTTGCGTCTGTGCCGGGATATCGAAGGTGATGCCCTCGGGCGCCTTGACGTCAACCGTGTGGCTGAAGCCGAGGCTCAGACGAATGTCCTTGCCCTGGGCTTCGGCGCGGTAACCGACGCCGACGATCTGGAGTTCCTTCGAGAACCCCTCAGTGACGCCGATGACCATGTTGTTGACGAGGCTGCGGGTGAGCCCGTGCATCGCCTTGGTCTTGTTCTCCTCGTTCGGGCGATCACACGTGATCGTGTCGCCTTCCTGGGAGATGGTGATGTTGCCGGGGATCTCACGAGCGAGTTCGCCCTTGGGACCCTTGACGGTGATGCGGCCAGCGGCGACGGTGACGTCGACGCCTGCCGGCACGGTGATGGTGGCTTTGCCAATACGGGACATGTGTTGCTCCTACTTTCCCGGGTTCACCAGACGTAGCAGAGGACTTCGCCGCCGACCTTGCGCTTGCGCGCTTCACGGTCGGTCATGAGCCCCTGGCTGGTGGACAGGACAGCGACACCCAGGCCACCGAGCACACGAGGCACGTCGGTGGAGCCGCGGTAGACGCGGAGTCCGGGAGTCGAAATGCGGCGCAAGCCCATGATCGTGCGATCACGTTCTTCGCTGTACTTCATATGAATGGTGAGCACTTCGCCGACGCCACGCGGCGAGGGCGCCGTTTCGTAGTCGGTGATGTAGCCCTCGTTCTTGAGGACTTCGGCGAGTGCAACCTTCTGCTTCGACGACGGCATGGGAACCTCGTCGTGCTTGGCGGTGTTCGCGTTACGAACACGGGTCAGCATGTCTGCGATGGGATCTGTCAGCATGGGTTACTCCTCACCAGCTCGACTTCGTGAGACCGGGGATCTCGCCGGCGTGTGCGAGCTCTCGCAGACACACACGGCAGAGGCCGAACTTGCGGTAGACGGAACGGGCACGACCGCAGCGCTTGCAGCGGGTGTAGGCGCGAACCTTGAACTTCGGCTTTGCGTTTGCTTTGTTGATCAGTGCTTTTTTGGCCATGATTCAGCTCACTTGCTCTTCTGGCCGCCAAAAGCGGGGCCCTTGCGACGCTTCTTGCGTGGCTCATTGTCGGCATCGGCACCCTTTTTGAAGGGGAAGCCATAGGACTCGAGCAGCGCCTTGCCGGCGTCATTGCTCTTTGCGGTGGTGACGATGGTGATGTCCATGCCGCGAGGATGGTCGGCCCTGTCCGGATCGATCTCGGCGAACATGGTCTGCTCGCTGAGACCGAACGTGTAGTTCCCGTTGCCGTCCCAGCTGTGTGCGGGCAGACCGCGGAAGTCACGGATACGAGGAATGGCCACCGAGATGAGGCGATCGAGGAACTCCCACATGCGGTCACCACGAAGGGTCACCTTCGTGCCGATGGCCTGCCCCTCACGGAGCTTGAAGTTGGCGATCGACTTGCTGGCCTTCGTGATGATCGGCTTCTGGCCGGCAATCACGGTGAGGTCGGCAACGGCCGCTTCGATCAACGACGGCTGACCGGCAGCGCGGCCGACACCCATGTTGATCACGATCTTCTCGAGCCGAGGAACGTCCATGACGTTCTCGATACCGAGGCTCTCTTTGAGTGAGGCAGCGATCTCGTCGTTGTAACGCATCTTGAGGCGAGGCATTTCTGCTGTCGCTGTATCAGTTGAGGTCGTCATCAGACTTCGTCTCCACTCGGACGGGCGATGCGCACCTTTGCGCCATCGTCGTTGACCTTGTAACCGAGGCGAACCGTCTCGCCGCCGTGCACGAACATCACGTTCGAAGCGTCGAAAGGCAGGTCCTTGTCGATGATTCCACCCTGCTCGTTCGCACGGCTGGGCTTGCTGTGCTTCGACACCGTGTTGACGCCGTGCACGATGATCTTGTTGGCCTTCGGGAAGACCTGGTCGACCTCGCCCTGCTTGCCCTTGTCTTTGCCGGTGATCACCTCGACGGTGTCACCCTTGCGAAGCTTCATCACAACACCTCCGGTGCGAGTGAGACGATGCGCATGAACTTGCGGTCACGCAGCTCGCGGCCGACGGGGCCGAAGATGCGGGTGCCGCGAGGCGTCAAGTCGTCCTTGATGAGAACGGCAGCGTTCTCATCGAAACGGATGTAGCTGCCATCGGGACGGCGCTTTTCCTTCTTGGTGCGGACGACGACGCACTTGACGACCTCGCCCTTCTTCACGCCAGCACCGGGCATCGCGTCCTTGACCGTGGCGACGAACACGTCACCGATCGAGGCGTAGCGACGGCGGGTGCCACCGAGGACCTTGATGCAGAGAACTTCTTTGGCGCCGCTGTTGTCGGCAACGCGAAGTCGAGATTCCTGTTGAATCATTTGGCACGCTCCAACACATCGGTGACGCGCCAGCGCTTCTTCTTGCTGAGCGCACGAGTTTCCATCACACGGACCTTGTCGCCAATGTTGACGTCGTTGGTCTCGTCGTGGGCGTACAACTTGGTGGTCTGAAGGATCATCTTGTTGTACTTGGCGTGCGGAACACGACTGACAACGGCCACCACGGCGGTCTTGTCCATCTTGTTCGACACCACGGTGCCTTCACGCACCTTGCGAGCGCTGCGCTCGGCAGTCTCTTCGGTTGTTGTTATTTCGTCAGCCATGCTCAGTTCCCTGCCTCGGCCGCTGCGATTTCTTTCGAGCGGATCAGCGTGTTGATGCGTGCGACCTGCTTGCGAACCTTGCCGATTTCGGCAGTGTTCTCGAGCTGACCGGTTGCGTTGCGGAAGCGGAGGTTGAGGGCTTCCTGCTTGGTAGCGGTGAGCTCTTCGATGAGTTCACCCATCGACAGCTCCGCCAGATCGTTCTTCTTGCCAGCCATCAGATCGGCTCCTCACGGGTGATGATCTTTGCCTTGATTGGAAGCTTCTGAATCGCCTTGTTGAGGGCGAGCTTCGCGGTCTCTTCGTCGGGATAGGACAGCTCGAACATCGTGCGGCCAGGCTTCACGACGGCAACCCAGAACTCGGGGTTGCCCTTGCCGGAACCCATGCGGGTCTCGGCCGGCTTCTTCGTGACGGGCTTGTCCGGGAAGATGTTGATCCAGACCTTGCCGCCGCGCTTGATGGCGCGGGTCATGGCGATACGAGCGGCCTCGATCTGGCGGGCGGAGATCCAACCCGGCTCGAGAGCCTGAATGCCGTATTCACCGAAGTTCAATCCGGATCCACCCTTGGTGAGACCCTTGGTGCGGCCTCGGTGGTGCTTGCGGTGTGCGACCTTGCGGGGCATCAACATGGTGCTGCTCCCTTTCTCAATCCGAGCCGCGCATACGCGGCCCCTCGTTGGTCTCGCCAGCGGCCGTCCGCTTGGCGATGGCTTCTTCTTCGTCAAGCAACTTCTCAAGCTCCGGATCGGCTTCCTTCACCAGCGGCTGTGCCTCGGGTGCGGGAGCAGCGGTCTCGGCTGGGCTTGCCTTCGGGCCGGCGGAGCTGACAACCTTGCGGGGCAGCGGTGCCGCACCAGACGTCTCGCCGACGGCCATCGCGGCTTCGCGCTGGATCTTGTCGTCGTTGATCTTCTTGTACGGCGTGATGTCGCCCTTGTAAATCCACACCTTGACGCCGACGCGGCCGGAGGTGGTCTTGGCTTCACGCATGCCGTAGTCGATGTCGGCGCGGAGGGTGTGCAACGGCACACGGCCTTCGCGGTACCACTCGGTGCGGCTCATCTCGGCACCGCCAAGGCGACCCGAGCACTGCACGCGGATGCCGAGTGCGCCGGCGCGCTGTGCGTTCTGCACGGCACGCTTCATGGCACGACGGAAAGCGATGCGGTTGACCAGCTGGTCGGCAACACCCTGCGCGATCAGCGCAGCGTCGAGCTCGGGGTTCTTGATCTCGACGATATTGAGCTGGATCTTGCCGTTGCCGGTGATCTTGGTGATCATCTGGCGCAGCTCGTCGGCCTGGGCTCCACGACGACCGATCACAATGCCCGGACGGGCAGTGTGCACGTCGACGCGCAGCTTGTCGCGAGTGCGCTCGATCTCGATGCGGCTGATTGCGGCCGACTCGAGGAGCGTCATGATCTCTTGGCGGATGGTCCAATCTTCGGTGAGGTACTGCTTGTACTCACGTTCACTGAACCAGCGCGACTTCCAGTCGGTGGTGACTCCGAGACGGAATCCGTACGGATTGATCTTCTGACCCATCAGTTCTCCTCCGCCTCGTCAGCGGCCGTGTCGCTTGCTTCATTTGCAGCAGGGGCTGCTTCGGCTTCTGCCGCTTCTTCGGTGTCTTCGGCCGTGGCGCCGGGCTTCGAGAAGCCTGCAGCAACGGCTGATTCTTCGGTGTCGAACCACACTTCGGCCTTCGTGGCCTTGTAGTAGCGGCTGTCCGGTGTGTGGAACAGCATCGACTGGGCGTTGCCCTTGATGTCGTACCCCTCAGGCGCTTCGCCGTCGTCGGTGGCGTCGACCGAGCCGTCCCAGACGGCAACGGATGCTGCGTCGGAGGTGGTCTCTTCGACGACCTCGTCGGTGGTTTCCTCGGTCGTCTCCTCGACGGCATCGTCCTTCACACGGCTGCGAGCAACACGGTCACGACGGCTCGTGGCGGCGGGACGGCCGCTGCCGGCACCTTGACGCTCGGCACGGGCCTGGATGATCGCAATGCGATCGTCGCTCATGCGGGCCACGATGATCGTGACGTGACAGGTGCGCTTGAGGATGCGCGACGCACGCCCACGGGCACGGGGCTTGAAGCGCTTGAGCGTCGGGCCCTCGTCAGCGAAGCAGGCGATGATATAGAGCTCGTCGGCGTCCTGGTTGTCGTTGTTGACCGCGTTGGCGACGGCCGAGGCGAGCAGCTTGCGTACCGGGATCGCCGTGTGGCGCTCGGTGAGCTGCAGGACCTGGTCGGCCGACTTGACGTCGAGGCCGCGGACCAGGTCGAGCACTGCACGGACCTTGGAGGCGGACGTGCGGACGTACTTGGCGGTGGCCTTCGTTCCCGAGCGTTCGCCGGCGACGTAGGACTTTTCGTTGAGCTTGGGGCCGGTCATCAGCGACGTGCTCCTCGTTCTTGACCCGCGTGGAACTTGAAGGTGCGGGTGGGGCTGAACTCACCGAGCTTGTGACCGACCATCGACTCGGTGACGTACACCGGGACGTGCTTGCGACCGTCGTGGACGGCAAGCGTGTGGCCGACCATGTCGGGGATGATGGTCGAGCGGCGCGACCAGGTCTTGATGACCTTGCGTTCGCCGGCTTCGTTCTGGGCGTCGATCTTCTTGAGCAAATGCTCGTCGACGAATGGGCCCTTTTTGAGACTGCGTGTCATGTGTCTGTACTTCTTTCTCAAGCAGCCGCAATCAGCGGCGGCCACGTCCTGAACGACGACGACGGATGAGGAGGTCCTGGCTGGCCTTCTTCTTGTTGCGAGTGCGGCTCTCGGGCTTACCCCAAGGCGACACGGCAGGACGACCACCGGAGGTGCGGCCTTCGCCACCACCGAGGGGGTGATCGACCGGGTTCATCGCAACACCACGGGTCTGGGGCTTGACGCCCTTCCAGCGGTTGCGACCGGCCTTGCCGATCTTGATGAGCTCGTGCTCGGAGTGGCCGACTTCGCCGACAGTTGCACGGCAGTCGATGAGCACTCGGCGCATCTCGGTGGACGGCATACGCAGCGTGGCGTGATCGCCGTCCTTGGCGACGAGCTGCACGGCGATACCGGCCGAACGGCCGATCTTGCCACCCTGGCCGGGTCGCAGCTCGACGTTGTGGACGGTCGTGCCGACGGGGACGAAGCGCAGCGGCATGGCGTTGCCGGGCTTGATGTCCGAGCCCTGACCGGAGACCACGTGGTCGCCGACGCCAAGGCCGCGGGGAGCAAGGATGTACGCCTTTTCACCGTCGGCGTAGTGCAGGAGTGCAATACGGCAGGTGCGGTTGGGGTCGTACTCGATCGCGGCGACCTTGGCGGTCACACCGTCCTTGACTCGCTTGAAGTCAATGATGCGGTACTGCTGCTTGTGACCGCCACCGCGGTGGCGGCTGGTCTTGCGGCCGTAGCTGTTACGACCACCGGTGCGGCTCTTCTTGACGAGCAGCGACTTCTCCGGCGTCGTCTTCGTGACGTCGCTGAAGTCCGAGCTCGTCTGGAAGCGACGACCGGGTGATGTGGGCTTGCGTGAACGAATGGCCATGATGCGCTCAGTTCTCGAACAACGGGATCTCGCCCGATGCCAGGGTGACGATGGCCCGCTTTTGGCTGGGCTTCTGTCCGACTCGGTTGGTACCGCGGGTGCGCTTGCGCTTGCCCTTGCGGTTGAGGGTGTTGACCTTGAGCACTTCGACGCCCCAGATGCTCTCGACCGCGTCGCGGATCTCGGGCTTGGAGGCCGACTTGTGAACTTCGAAGGTGTACACACCGGTTTCGATGAGCGCGTAGCTCTTCTCGCTCACGATGGGAGCAATGATGATGTCGCGGGGGTCCTTCATCAGGCTTCCTCCTCCTCGGTCTTGGGTTCTTCAGCCTTCAGCTGCGAGGCCGGGCGGGTGAAGCCGGCAGCCTCGGCTGCGTCTTCGGTGGCGAACCAGACCTCGGCAACCGTGCGGTTGTAGAACGACGTGTCAGGCAAGTGGTAGAGCATCGAACCGGCGTTGCCCTTGATCGGGAAACCTTCCGGCATCTCGTCGCCCTCGATCGGTGCGTGCGAACCCTCGCCGTGCGGCGATGCGTCAACTGCGTTGGCCTCGCCATCGCTGTCGGCGTCACCCGCTGCGTACTCCGCAGCTGCTTCTGCATCAGCGACTGGCTGGGCGGCAGGCTTCGTTTCATCGTTGGCAGGAACGACATCCCTGCTGAACACGATCCAGTCGTTACACAGCACGTCGTAGGTGTTGAGTTCGCCGGGGCTGATGACCTGCACGTGCGTCAGGTTGCGGAAGCTCAGGGCAGCGTTGGCATCGTCACGGCCGATCACCACGAGCACGGTGCCCGAGATGTCGAGCGCTGCGAGCAGTGCCTTGGCGTCCTTGGTCTTCGGAGTATCGATGCCGTAGCTGTCGACGACGATGACCTTGCCTTCGGTGGCCCGGTCAGACAGTGCCGAACGGAGGGCCGCCTTGATCATCTTCTTCGGCGTCTTCTGGTTGTACTTGCGAGGCTTGGGAGCCAACGCCACGCCACCACCGGCGAACTGCGGCGAACGGATCGAGCCTTGACGGGCATTGCCGGTGCCCTTCTGGGCGTACGGCTTGCGACCGCCACCCCGGACCTCGGCCCGGGTCTTGGCGCTCTGCGTGCCTGCACGCCGAGCGGCGAGCTGAGCCGTGACGACCTGGTGCATGAGCGGCACGTTCGGCTCGATGCCGAAGATGGCGTCATCGAGGTCGACCGAGCCAGCGTCCTTGCCGGAGGCGTTCTTGAGTGTCAGTGATGCCATGTCAGGAAGCCTTTCCAGCGAACTTGACTGCGTTGCGGACGATGACCACACCGCCGGCGGGGCCAGGAACGGCGCCCTTGATCAGCAGGATGTTGCGCTCGGCGTCGCTCTGCACGACTTCGAGGTTCTGCGTGGTGACCTGCTCGTGACCCATGTGGCCTGCCATGCGCATGCCCTTGAAGACACGGGCCGGGAAGGCGCACTGGCCAATGGCACCAGGCTTGCGGTGGTTCTTGTGCGCACCGTGCGAGGCAGGTGCACCCTTGAAATTGTGACGCTTCATGACACCGGCGAAGCCCTTGCCTCGGCTGGTGCCCGTGACGTCGACCTTCATGCCAGTGACCATCTGCTCGACAGTGACTTCCTGGCCGACTTCGAAGCCGTCGACAGAGTCGAGGCGGAGTTCGACGAGGCGCTTGCCCGGCTCGACGCCGGCCTTCTCGAAGTGGCCAGCCTCAGGCTTGTTCAGCTTGTTGGCCTTCTTCGATCCGTAGGTCACCTGCAGTGCGGTGTAGCCATCACGCTCATTGGTCTTGATCTGCACGATGCGCATGGGGTCAACACGAAGCATCGTGACGGGGACGACCTTGTCGTCCACCCACGTCTGCGTCATGCCGACCTTTTCGCCGACGATCGCTTGTTGTGCCATTTCCGGCAGCCTTTCCGTTGTCCAAGCCCGCCGACCGGTGTCGGGGGCTCTCCACGCAAATGCTCCGGGCACCAATCCACTTCCTGCAAGCGCAGGAGCAGCAAGGTGCACGGAGCACGATTCTCTGGGTTTGCTGAGCGGTTCCGGCTCCCATCTGCGGGGAAGGCCTACTCAGACATCGATTCTCTGTGCACGAGATTCCTCTCGTTCACGGCCATGCAATGCTAGAGCCGGGCCCACGCGAACCCAACTCGCGCGTTCACGCGGTTTTCGCACATGACGCGTGACTCGCGCCACACACGGGCTGGCAGCGACGCCCTCGGCGTCAACTCTGCCCGGAGAGCACAGCAATCCGCCCCGTTTCGGGCGGAGATTGCCAGCCAAGGCACCTCAGGAGCCGGCGCTGATGAGTTGGTCGACAGGGGCGAAGTCGTCGGTGAGGATGGTGGCGCCGTCGATGAAGGCCTCGAAGTCGGTGACGACCTCGCCCAAGTCGCCTGCGTCAAGACGCAGTTGGTCAAACACCGCGGGATCGAGGGGCGTGTCACTCGCGACGATCACCGAGTTGCCCCGCAAGCCCGACGCGATCGAATCGCCACGCATCACGACCACATGGTCGAAGACGCGTGCCAGGGTTGCGGCTTCGGCAGCCAGGAACTTCTGGCCGCCGCCGTCGATGATGTTGGCGGCATAGACACCGCCTGGGCGCAGCACGCGGTCGATCTCGACCATGAACTCCTCGGTCGCCAAGTGGAACGGCACCGACCGGCTCCCGAATGCATCGCCGATCACGATGTCCGCACTGTCGTCAGCGATGTCGTCCAGGGAGAGGCGGGCGTCGCCGACCACGATCTCGATTGGCTCGGGGAGGTCACGATCGAGGCCCATCTGGTTCTCGACGACCTCGATGAGCTCGCCGTCGATTTCGAACACCGTCTGATTGGTATCTGAGGCGATCTCACGCACGTAGCGAGGAATCGTCAACGCTCCCCCACCGAGATACACGATGTCGTCTGCCGCGGGCGCCGATTCAATGGCATCCACCAGCCGCCGGACGTACCAGAACGAGAGCACGGTGGGGTCGTCGATGTCGACGAAGCTGTGTCGGAGGTCGTCGAGCACCAGCACCTTCTGACTGGTTTCGTCGGCGTCTTCCACGACCGACAAGCAGTAGTAGCTCGTCTGTGTCTCACACGGTGAGTCGATCGTCACGACTCCGAGGATCGACATCGCCGCGAGGCCTGCAACACCCATCAGCTCGGTGGTCTGCGCCGCGGGTGACGCGGTGGCCGACCCAGCGAACACCGCCATTGCGAGGCCGCCGAGCATCAACAACACCCCGGTGCTCACGATCAACGTCGACACCGCCGCTGTTGCGACGAGTACAAATCCCGTGAAGAACGTGCCGAAGATGGCGCCCGCTGTGCTCCACGCCGACAGCTGGCCCACGGTGGAGCCGGTCTCGTCGAGGTTGCGGAGCTGCAACTTGATCACAGCTGGAGGAACGGCGCTCAGCACCGTGGCGGCCGGCAGAAAGCCGAACGCGCTCAGAATGAGAATCATCGGGCCGCCGCCGCCTGAGCTACCGCTCCCGATCACACGCACGACGGGAATGGTGGTGATCGCCAACGCGCCGCCGAGCATTAGCAGAACCGGAAGCAGCCGGCGCGGATCGACGCGATCGGCA
>CAXMZV010000030.1:0-15504 GCA_964199985.1 Candidatus Ilumatobacter isfjordensis
CGGCATCCTCGGGCCCGCCGACGCTGGCGGTTCTGACCTGTCCGCACACGAGACACGGCGTGTCATCGCCGCGATCGCGGGCGGGTGCGGCGCAACGTTCTTCGTGTGGGCCCAACACCACGGCGTCGTACGCGCGCTGCGCAGCTCACCGAACACCGACCTGCGTGACTCGTTCCTGGCACCTCTCTGTGCCGGGCGGACGATCGCCGGAGTTGCCTTCGCTCATGCCCGGCGGACCGGGCCGCCCGCCGTGAGCGCCACTCGTGTCGCCGGAGGCTGGCAGTTCGATGGGTTCGCTCCATGGACCACGTCGTGGGGCATTGCCCAACAATTCGTCATCGTCGGCGAGAGCGACGCTGGCGAACTGGTCTGGGGTGATGATCGATGGGACCACGGCCGATGGCATCACGCCGCGCCATCTCCAACTGCCCGTGCTCGCCGCCACCGGAACCGTTGCGCTGGAATTCAACGGGTTCATGGCGTCCGACGCTGAGGTGATGACCACCATCGACGCAGCAGCGTGGCGAGTCAGCGATCGGTTCACGAGTTCGATCGGGCAGACGGCCGCCCTGGGCGTGGCCGAGCGCGCTGTCTCGCTGCTCGCTGACATCGCCGAGCGCGGCGACGGGAATGATGCCGGTGCAACCTCAGCCTGCGCAGCACTGCGCAAGCAGCTCGATGACTGCTGGACAGAAGATGATCGACTGGTTTCCGAGATGGCCACTCCGATCGACGACCGCGAGGCATGGATTCGCGAGGCCAGCCTGCATCGGGCCCGTTGCCTCGAGCTGGCGAGAACGGCCACCACAGCGCTCCTTGCAGCATCCGGTGGCCGAGGCATGGACCTTTCTCACCCGGCCCAACGACTCGCTCGCGAAGCAATGTTCTACGTCATCCAGGCGCAGACCGCCGACGGCCGCTCCGCAACGCTGCACTCGCTCACGTGCTGACCCGGCCAGTCGGCACCCCTGTGACACCCGGGCGCGACGATCGCGTCTGGCCACAAGTGCAGAGGTCGAGCGTCTTGCCGCAAACACCTTGAGCGCGTGCCGGCGGCTCAGCAACGAAGAGTTGCCGTGGCTGACGGAGCGAGCCGCACAGCAGGCCCTCACTCGATCGACGTCCAGAGCGAATGGCAACCGGAGTTGCGATCTTCGACAACCCGCGTTGCAAATCCCGCTGCGCTTGCCCCGCGCTCCAGGGTCGCGCGGGAACAACCAGCGGCGGTCAGCGATCCACGATCCGGATCAATTCGTTGTCGACTTCTTCTTGGTCGCTGGCTTCTTCTTCGCGGCTGACTTCTTCTTCGCGGCTGACTTCTTCTTGGCGGTGGACTTCTTCTTCGGCTGCTGTTTTGAGGTTCCGGCAGCGATCAAGTCAGCAAACGATGCTTGGATGTGCGTGGCGAACGAGGTCGGATCGGTGATGGCTTCGGGGTCGACGAAGATGCCCATGTCGAAGGCCCCGTCGTACGACATCGCCGTGATGTTTGCGCCAGTCCCGGCGACCGGGCCCATCGCGACGGTGGCGAGCACCTTGGCGCCAGCGCAGTAGAGGGGGACCGGCGCGCCCCGCAGATTCGATGTGGCGAAGTCGATGTGTGAGGCAGCGGATCGAGCGGCCTGGGTGATGACCGAGATCGGCAAGAGGTTCGCCACACCCGACAGCCCGGTCATGCCACCGGTGCGCTGCGCCTCGTCCTTGGCCTCGGCGGTTGCGTTGACGACTGATGCCACGCGCTCGCCGGGCGACATCGGCCCTGCGGGCAGCGTGAGTGGAACGGGGGTGAACGAGTTGCCGCCCGCCTTTCCGTCCGAGCGCGTGCTGAGGACAAAGCTGGTGTTCGTGGACTCGACCGGAGTGTCGTGCTCGACGTGATACCGGTGCACTGCCTCGACGAGCCCCGCCATGAACGCGTCGTTGATCGAACCGCCGAGCGCCTTGCCGGCCGTCTTGAGGTCGTCCACGTCGACGCGCACCCACTCGAGGTGGCGATGCCGTGACCGGTCGGCCCAGAGCGGAGACCCCGGCGAACGCTCCGAGCTCGGCCCGAGCTGCCGAGCCGCTGCCTTGACCGTGTCGACCGCGGTCCCGACCGTGTCGTTGATGCGGCGCGGGTCCGCAGGCCACAGAGCGACCTCGCCAGCCATTCGTCGGCCAATCCCCCACTGTCGCCGCACCACGTGCGACGTCGAGTTGCGCAGGGTCGCCATCACGCTGTCCGCGGTGTTCCCACCGGACTCCTTTGCCTGATGAGCGGCAACTGCGTCATCGATCACCTGCTCGAGATCGACCTCGGGCGCGGGCGGCGCATCTCGTTCGAGGTCCTGGTACATCTCGGCCATGCGCATCTGGCCGATGCCATCGGCAACTGAGTGGTGGATGATCGCCCAGAGCGCACCGCGGCCGCCTTCGAGCCCACTGATGAGGACGAACCGCCAGAGCGGGCGCGTGCGATCGAGCGGCTCCGAGTAGAGCTGTGCAGCGAGGTCGAGCAATTGCCGATCGGTTCCCGGTGCGGGCAGCACGACTTCGCGGATGTGCGCGCTGAGATCGAACTCGGCGTCGGGAACCCATGCCGGGGTCGAGATTCGACCGAAGCCTGGGACAGCGCGTTGATACAGCCGCGGGGTTCGTGCGATACCGGCGCGCATCTGGCGCATGAACCGCCCGTGGTCGACCGGCTGGTCGAGCAGGACGATCGACCCACCGCTGGGGTTGAGCCACGGATCCTTCTCGATGCTCCACATGAGTGCCTCGTGCTCACTCATCCGGTCGGCGTTGTCGACTTCTCGTTCTCGTGTGGCCATCGTGACGTCTCTTCTCAGTGCCTTGGCGATATCAGATCGTGGTCAGGTCGGGGATCAGGTGCAAATTGCGTGCGAATTAGGTGTCGGTGCCGGGGCGGCGCTCGGACTCGGCGTTCGGGTCGCCCTTGTATCCGGGCGGGAACGTGCGCATCAGCTCGTCGTTCGTGGGCTTGTGGCGCTCGCGCGCTTCGGGCGGCAAGAGATCGACGAGCGCCTTCATGATTGCCTGGGTGTCGGCGTCTGGGTCGTCCAGACCGAGTTGAATTGGATCGCCCACCGTTGCAGACACCGCTGGACGGTTCGTCGGATTCATGTTCGGCAACCGAGAACTGCGCGGCCAGACACGCTCGGTGCCCCACAGCCCCACAGGAATCACGGGAACACCGGTCTGCGCGGCGAGCTTTGCGGCGCCCCACCGCCCCTTCAGTTCCGGATCGAAGAAGGCTGGGCCACGCGGAATCGTTCCTTCCGGCGCCAACATCACGACTTCGCCACCCTCGAGCGCTCGCGCCGCCGCCTGCAGCGGTTGGTCCGAGCCGGAGGATCGTTCGACGCGCACACCGCCCATCCCACGCATCAATCGGCCGATGATCGGCACGTCGAAGACTTCCTTCTTGCCGAGACCTCGGAGGTTGCGACCGGCCTTGGCAAAGAGCAGCCCCATCACCGTTGGATCGAAATACGACCGGTGGTTGAAGACGACGATGGCCGGACCATCGGCGGGGATCTTGTCGACGTCGTGGAAGGAGAGGTCGGCGTACGGGGCCACCAGCTCCGGCCGCATCAGCGGGCGAGTCCATTCCTGGATTTCGCGTCCACCGATCTTGATGACACCGTCGCTCTTGTCGAGGTGCCGCGTCGGCCAGCCCTTGATAGCGGCGGTGGCGGCGAGTCGCGTGTCGGGGTTGACCGCAACCGGATTGCCGACGAGCGCGAGCAGCGGCGAATCGAAGTAGCTGTCGCTGTAGGCGTAGCTGCGGTCGAGGCGGACGTTGTTCTCTGCTGCCCACTGCTCGACTGCGTCGGCCTTGGCCGGACCCCACACAAACGGTCCATCGAGTTCACCGGTGTAGCTCGTGCCGTCGTTGGCCCATGACGTGCCGATGACGGCGTCGAATCCGAGCTCATCGGCCAACGCCGTGGTGAACGCGAGAGGCGACGTGGAAGCGAGGACGAGCAGGCGACCCTCGGCGCGGTGCTCTTCGATGAGCGGCCGAGCAAACGGCTGCACCATCTCCACGATCTCTTTGGCTGCCTTCGCGCACGCCGCGTCGACATCGCCGATGTTCCAACCGACCGCGGCACGCACGGCGAGTTTCGCCGGCTGCATGAGCAGTCGCGACTCGCCGGCGATGTCGTAGACAGCCTTCAGTGTGAACTGTGCGAGCTCGACGAGCGGCTCGATCAAGGGGTTCCTGCCGATGTCTGCGACGCCGGCCTCAGTGAGGTGGCGCATGAAGACGGTCGACGACGAGCCACTGATGAGCGTTCGGTCGAGATCGAAAATGGCAGCTGACAACTTGCGAGACATGTGAAGTCCTCCGTCAACATCGTCGCACGTTTCCTTCGTTTCTGAAATTCGATCGTGCAATACTGAGGGCCGGACGCGAGCAAGCGGACGGACATCGATCGGGGGATCGTGATGAATCTGGCGAAGGTCATCGAGGGGCACAATGACGATCGACGGGCGCTGATCGACGGCGACACCGTCATCACGTTCGGCGAATTGCGTGATCGAGTGTCGGCGTTGCGGTCTCAACTTGCAGCCATGGGTGTCGGTCGTGGCGACGCCGTGGCGTTGGCAGCGGGCAACGAGGCGCACTTTGCAACCGGTGCGCTCGCAGTGTTGGGACTGGGCGCCATCGTGATGCCGGTCAACCCGCACAGCCCGCCCGCTGAATTGCGCCTGCGGATCGACATGGTTCATCCGCGCGTGCTGCTCGTTGGCGAGGACGGCCAGGGCTTGCTGGGCATCGACGACGAAGTCGGCGTCGAGGCACTCGACATGACGACGCTCGCCACGGTGCCGGTCACCGATCCCGACCCGGGCATTGTGCACGTCGAGCCGGACGATCGTGCGTTCTACATGGCGACCAGCGGCGTGTCGGGGGCACCGAAGGTCGCCATCCTCAGCCATCACAATTTGCGCTGGGTGCAAGAAGCAATGAGCCAGGGGCTCGACCCGATGCAGCCGGACGACATCACCCTCGGGTGCCTCTCGTTCGCGCACATCTTCGGCTTGAACGTGGTGCTGCTGTACGGCCTGCGCATCGGTTCGTGCATCGTGCTGCAGCGCCGATTCGATGCCGACGAGAGTCTCAGGTTGATTCGTGAGCACGGCGTCACCATGCTCGCCGGGGCGCCACCGATGTGGCAGCGATGGGCGAAGGCCAACGCACCCGACGACTCGCTGTCGTCGATCCGGTTCGCTGCATCGGGCGCCGCAGCGCTCCCCCTCGGCGTGTTCGAGACGATTCGCGACCGGTACGGCGTCGAGGTGGCGCAGGGCTACGGCCTCACCGAGACCTCGCCCGTGGTCACCATGGGCCGCGGCTACGCCGTTCGTCCGTCTTCAGTCGGCAAGGTGCTCGAAGGTGTGACGGTGGCGCTTGTCGACGGCAACGGCATGCCGGTCGACATCGGTGACGAAGGCGAGGTCGTGGTGAAAGGCCCCGGCATCTTCCACGGATACCTCGACGACCAGGACATGACCGATGCCGTGTTGACCGCCGACGGATGGTTCTGGACTGGCGACGTCGGCATCTTCGACGACGAGGGCTACTTGTACCTCGTCGACCGCATCAAAGACGTCGTCATTGTGTCCGGGTTCAACGTGTACCCGGCAGAGGTCGAAACTGCGCTGATCAAGCACCCCGACGTTCGCGGCGCAATCGTCACGGGCCAGGCAAACGAGGCGACTGGCGAGATGGTCGTCGCCCACGTCTCGGGCGAGGTCACAGAGACCGAACTTCGGGCGCACGTCGCCGAGCATCTCAGTCGGTACAAATGGCCAGCTGAGTATCACTTCCTCGATGAGCTGCCGATCGCTCCAAACGGCAAGCCGATCCGCCGGGCGCTGCGCTGATGGGCGACGACAACGACCTTTCCTTCAATTTCGAGGCGGCCCCCGAGCTGCCCGGGGCCGACCGGCTGAGCAAGTACGCCTTCGGTGGGATCCGCCGCCTGACCAATCGCCTCTGGGACTTCAAGATCGAAGGGCGCGACAACATTCCGCTCGACGGGCCGGCGGTCATCACGCCGAACCACCTGTCGTTCTGCGATTCAGTCTTCGTGCCGGCCGCGCTCCCCCGTCGAGTCTGGGCCATCGGTAAGGGCGAGTACATGGACAGCTGGAAGACGAAGCATCTCTTTCCGGCAATGGGCATGATCCCCGTCGACCGTTCAGGCGGCGACGCTGCCCAAGCAGCGCTCGACACGGCCGCCAGGGTGCTCGACGGTGGCCGCTTGTTCATGATCTATCCAGAGGGCACACGCTCTCGGAGCGAGTTCCTCCACAAGGGGCGCACCGGCGCTGCCCGCCTCGCAATTCGTTGCAACGCTCCGATCGTCCCGGTCGGACACGAAGGAACTCTCGCCGTCCAGCCGCCCGATTCGTTCACGATGAAGCCGCGACTCCCGGTCACTGTGAGGTTCGGTGCCCCGATGTGGGCGCACGAGTACGGCGATCCGAATGACCCCCGCACGCTGCGGGCATTCACCGACGCCGTGATGTTCGAGATCGCCCAGCTCTCGGGCCAGCGCTACGTCGACCGGTACGCCAGCAAAGACGACCGCCCCGGCGTGCTCGCTGACGCCGAGAAGACTGCGGCTCCCACCGCGAAGGACGACACCACCGAGCGCATCACCCCGCAACGGCCGAGCGTCATCGGCGAGAGCCCGATCAGTATTCCTCGGCCCACGCTTCGACCGGTGCCGTCACCGAGCACCAATGGCAACGCGGCGCCGTCGAAGCCTGGGCCCGCTGCGCCCATCTCGGTACCGCCCGGCCGCCGAGCATCCGTCGGTTAAGCCCCTCCGAGCGTGAGCGAGTCGGGCGAAGCCCGAGCACCGCTGGCAGCGACGAAGTCGCTGTTGTCGATGGCAGTCGACGTGGCGACGAAGTCGGCGCAACAGCGTCAGGCGGTGTCGAACATGATGACGCTGCGCGCGACGTTGCCCTGCTTCATGTCCTCGAACCCCTCGTTGATCTGCTCGAGCGAGATCCTCTTCGACACCATTTCGTCGAGCATGAGACGACCCGAGAGGTACATGTCGACGTAGCGCGGCATGTCTGTGCGGAATTGGTTCGAGCCAATGTTCGAGCCGGTCAGCGTCTTTTCGTAGAGCAGTTCCACCCCGTGGACCTCGATCTGCGTGCCGATCGGAATCATGCCGATCACCGTGGCTTGCCCACCCCTGCGGAGCATTTGAAATGACTGCTCGGCGGTGACCTTCGTCCCAACCGCTTCGAACGCATGATGCACGCCATCGCCTGTGATCTCCTTCACGGCCTGGACGGCGTCGACTTTGCTCGCGTCGACGACATGAGTTGCGCCCATCTCCTGAGCGAGTTCGAGCTTCGACGGAGCCATGTCGACCGCGATGATCGTGTTGGCCCCGGCGATCCGTGCGCCCTGAATGGCGGACAGGCCGATACCGCCGCAGCCGATGACGGCGACCGTCTCGCCTGGCGCAACCTTCGCCGTGCGGAAGACCGCACCCAGGCCGGTGGTGACGCCACATCCGATGAGGGCCGCCTTGTCGAGCGGCATCTCCTTGTCGATCTTCACCAGCGCCTGCTCGTGGATCAGCATCTTCTCGGCGAACGACGAGAGGTGGAGGAACTGGTTGACCGTCTCGCCATCGCGGGACAGTCGAGGTGCGTCATCGGGTTGACGGACCAGTTCGGTGTCTTTGTTCTCGCACAGCGACAGGTGGCCGTCGGTGCATTGCGAGCAGGCCGCAGAACGCCGAGAGGCAGGTGATGACGTGATCGCCCGGCTCGACATAGTGCACCATCGAACCAACCGCTTCGACCACACCGGCTGACTCGTGGCCGAGCACACTCGGGCACCGAGACGGGTACTTGCCCTCCATGAAGTGGAGATCGCTATGGCAGATGCCCGCAGCAACGGTGCGGATGAGCACCTCGCGCGGACCGGGTTCGCCGATCTCGATGTCTTCGATGTCGAGCAGGCCTGAAACGGTGTTGAGCACGGCAGCTTTCATCCGCCAACGGTACCGCGATTGCCCACGCGCATTTCCACTGGCTCGACCCAACTCGCATGCCGTCGCCGGAAAGGTCAAACTGTTCAAATGACCAACGTTCTTGCTGACGACGCCACTGCGACCACCGACGCCGACCGGATCGAAGTCCGCCAGATGTCGGCCACCATCGGCGCCATGATCTCCGGTGTCGACCTGTCGACCGGGTTGAGCGACGCCGCGATCGGTGTCTTGCGGCAGGCGCTGCTCGACTGGAAGGTGATCTTCTTCCGCGATCAAGACGTCACCACCGAGCAGCACCTCGCGTTCGGGCGTCGGTTTGGTGAGCTCGAAGTGCATCCGTTCGCGCCCGGCAAGCCCGGGTACCCCGAGGTGCTGGCGATTTCGCACGACGAGGACGTGCCGGGCTACGAGAACCTGTGGCACTCCGACGTCACCTGGCGGCTCCAGCCGTCGCTTGGCTCGGTGCTGCGCAACGTCGAGTCGCCCGACGTCGGTGGCGACACCCTGTTTGCCGATATGTACGCGGCGTACGACGGCCTGCCCCAGCGTGTGAAGGACCGCGTCGACGGGCTGGTGGCGCGTCACGATTTCGCCGGCTTCCGTCGCGGCATGCGTCGGCGCGGCGCGACCGACGAAGAGATCGCCGAGTTCAACGCGACGTACCCAAACCCCGAGCACCCGGTGATTCGTACGCATCCCGAGACCGGTCGGAAGGCGATCTATGTCAACGTCGCATTCACGCAAGAGATCATCGGCGTCGACCCCGACGAGAGCCGCGAGCTCCTCGACCTCCTGTACCGGCAGGCCGCCTTTCCCGAGTACCAAGTGCGTTTCGGCTGGGAGAACAACTCGATTGCGTTCTGGGACAACCGCTCCTGCCAGCACTACGCCGTGTCCGACTACTGGCCCAATGTTCGCAAGGCCGAACGCGTCACGATCATCGGCGACACGCCCTACTTCGACGATTCGAAGGCTCCGTCCGAACCAACCGAGTACCCCTTCCGCGGCGTGATTCTCCGCCACGGCCGCGACTGACGGCCGCCTGCTGGTCAGCCGTGGAGATTGCGCGAGAACAGGTCGTGCAGCCGTTCCCAGTGGCGCTCTGATGCCGCCTTGTCGTAGAGCGGTCGTTCCCTGAACGCGAAGCCGTGCTCGGTGCCCGGATACCACTCCGTCCGGCCCGCGCATCCGGCTTCGACCCGGGCGGCTTCGAATGCGTCGATCATCTCGGGCGGCGCATAGCTGTCAGTCTCGGCCGCGCCGACATAGACCTCACCACTCGCGTGAGCGAGTTGCAAGTGGGGTGAATCATCGGTGTCGGCCACGAGTCGGACGCCGTGGAACGAGGCACCGGCAACGACTTGGTGAGGCAGCTGTCCCAGCAGGTACACAGCGAACGGTCCGCTCATGCAGTAGCCGAGGGCTCCCACCCGCTCGATACTCGCGGCCGGGTCGGCGGCGGCGTGGGCAATGAGCGCCCGCGAATCACTCACAACCATGTTGTTGCTCAGACCAGTCATCAGCTCGAACATTCGATCGCGATCACCGGTTTCGAAGACGTTGTACTCGCTCACCTCGCGGTAGTAGAGCTGCGGCGCCATGACGTAGTAGCCCGCAGTGGCCAGGCGCCGCGCCATGTCGCGGATCTCCTCAGGCATGCCCGGGGCATCCATGAAAAACAACACGAGCGGATGCGGCCCGCCCGAGTCGGGGTGCACCACGAAGGTGGCCATCGGCGTCTCAGGCGTGCTGTCCGCGGTGGTGATGTCGATGAACTGTTCGATCATCACCGCAGTCTTGCGGAGTGTCTGCCTGACCTCGGGTGTCAGGGCGACACGAAGGGCGCCCTGTTACGTTCGCTCGGGTGTCGACCATGAATCGGGTGCACGTGGTGCACGAGAACTTCCTGCGACGCGTTGCGGCGTCCGACTTCCCCGACCGGACCTCCACGATCACGCCAGCCGACGTTGGGCTTGATTCCGCCGCATTGGTCGAGCTGTTCCGAGCACAGGCGCTGAGCCGACACCTCGACCGGGCGGCCCGTGACCTGCAGGCACGCGGCGAAGGCTTCTACACCATCGGGTCGTCAGGCCATGAGGGCCTGGCCGCGGTCGCTGCCGCGCTCCGACCGACGGACATGGCGTTCTTGCACTATCGCGACGCCGCATTCCAAATCGCCAGAGCCGCCCAGGTGCCCGGACAGGATCCACTCGGCGACATGCTGCTCAGCTTCGTCGCCTCGAGCGACGACCCGATCTCGGGTGGCCGGCACAAAGTGCTCGGCTCGGCTGTGCTCAACATCCCGCCGCAAACGAGCACGATTGCATCCCACCTCCCAAAGGCCGTCGGCACGGCCTACTCGATCGGCCTGGCGAAGCGCATCCGACCGGAGCACGCCGTGCTCGCCGATGACGGGCTGGTGATGTGCAGCTTCGGCGACGCCTCGCTGAACCACGCAAGTGCGCAGTCAGCGCTGAACACCGCCGGGTGGACCAGCTTCCAGGGCGTCCCGCTCCCGCTCCTCTTCGTTTGCGAGGACAACGGTCTCGGCATCTCGGTCAAGACCCCGGCCGGCTGGGTCAAGGCATCGATGAGCAACCGGGCTGGCATCGAGTACGTCCGCTGTTCAGGGCTCGATCTCGCCGACACCCACGCAGCCGTGATCAACGCGGCGCGCCGAATCCGAGCGACCCGACGGCCAATCTTCCTGCACCTCGACTGCGTCCGCTTGTATGGCCACGCAGGCGCGGATGTGGCATCGAGCTATCTGCCCCCGGACCGAATCGAGCGCGACGAGGCGAACGATCCGCTGCTGCACTCCGCTCGACTGCTGGTCGAACATGCGGGACTCTCCCCCGCACAGGTGGTCGACCTCTACGAGACGATCGAGGCCGAGGTCACGGGTCGGGTCGACGATGCCGTCAGCCGACCCAAGCTGCAGTCGGCCGAAGACGTCATGGCGAGCATCGTGCCGCGGCCACGCTGGTCTGAGCCGACGCTCCTCTCCACCAACGAGCAGCGCACTGAGGCGTTCGGGCGAGTCGAGGTGACGGCCATGGCTGAACCACAACACCTCGCCAAGCTCCTCAACTGGGCAATCACCGACGAGATGCTGCGCTATCCGGAAGTGATCGTCGCCGGTGAAGATGTCGGCGCCAAGGGCGGCGTGTACGGCGTGACCCAACGCCTGCAGAAACGATTCGGGCAGCACCGCGTGATCGACACCATCCTCGACGAGCAGTCAATTCTCGGAATGGGCCTCGGTCTCGCTCACAACGGCTTCGTCCCCGTCGTCGAGATCCAGTTCCTCGCCTACCTCCACAACGCGGAAGACCAATTGCGTGGCGAGGCGGCGACGCTGCCCTTCTTCTCCGACGGCCAGTTCACGAATCCGATGATCATTCGCATCGCCGGGCTGGGCTACCAGCGCGGCTTCGGCGGCCACTTCCACAACGACAATTCACTTGCTGTGCTCCGGGACATTCCCGGCATCGTCATCGCCTGTCCGTCGAACGGGGTCGACGCCGTACACATGTTCCGCGAGTGCATTCGGCTGGCCCGCGACGAACAGCGTGTCATCGTGTTCCTCGAGCCGATCGCGCGCTACATGACCCGCGATTTGCTGACCGACGGTGACGACCGGTGGGCCGGCGTCTACCCCGCATTCGACCCGCAGCACACGATGCGCTCCGATGACATCGGGGTGCGCGGAGACGGCACCGACCTCGCGATTGTCACCTATGGCAACGGTGTGTTTCTTGCGGAGCAGGCAGCCGAGTCACTGCAGGCCGACCATGGCATCGGCGTGCGTATCATCGACCTCCGGTGGCTTGCTCCCCTCCCCATTGATGCGGTGGCAACTGCGGCCGAGCCGTGCCGATCGATCCTCATCGTGGATGAATGCCGTGAGACCGGGTCGCAGAGCGAGGCGATCATGGCCCTGCTCGCCGAACGCGGCCGCCACGACGTGGAACGCGAGTGCGCAGCAGACAGCTTCATCGCGACTGGCCCTGCTTTCGGCGCCACGCTCCCGAGCCGCGAATCCATCATCGCCGCCGCCCTCCGAGCCGTCTCCGACCTCAGTTGATCGAGCGGTCCTTGCCTGACCAGTAGGGCTCGCGGAGCACTCGCTTGAGCACCTTGCCCGGACCGGACTTCGGGAGCGCCTCCGCCCGGAAATCGATGCCCTTCGGCACCTTGTACCCAGCGATGAGCGCCCTGCAGTGAGCGGTCAGCTCTGACTGATCGGCCTGCTTCCCCTCACGCAACACGACGACCGCCTGCACTGCCTCGCCCCACTGTTCATCGGGCACGCCAAACACCGTTGCCTCGAGCACCGCCGGGTGGCTGTACAGCGCGTCTTCGACCTCGGTGCAGTACACGTTCTCACCACCGCTGACGATCATGTCCTTCGCCCGGTCGACGAGGAACAGGTAGCCGTCTTCGTCGAGGTACCCGATGTCGCCGGACCGATACCACCCGTTGTCGAGCAGCACCTCGGCCGTTTGCTCGGGCTTGTTCCAATATCCAGCCATCACGTTCGGGCCGCGCACAGCGACCTCTCCGGCCATGCCTGGCGGTAGTGGGTCGTCGGCCGGGCCGACGATCCGGATGTCCACGCCAGGAGGCCCCTGCCCGCAGCTCTTGGCGCGGTCGCTGTCGAGGTACCTCTCCTCGTGTCGGAAGATCGCCGCAATAGGCGACAGTTCGGTGGCGCCGTAGAGATGAATGAGCTCACACTTGAAGAGCTCGTCAGCCCGCCGAAGTACCTCGAGCGCGACTGGCGATGCACCGTGCGACAACCAACGCATCGACGACAGGTCCCGCGGCTCGGTCGCCAGCGTCTCGCACATCGCAGCCAGCATCGCTGGCACTGCGATTGCACAGGTCACCTGCTCGTCGGCGATGAGGTCGAGCGCTGCCCTGGGATCGAAGGCTCCGAGGATCACGTTCGATGCGCCGACCCACGGGAGGACGAGTGCCGAGTACACCCCTGCGGCATGAAACATCGGCGCCATCGTGAGGTAACGGTCGTCGTCGAGAATTGGCTGGGCAAGTTGGACCTGCACCGCATTGGCCATCAGGTTGGCATGCGTGAGCATCACGCCCTTCGACGCGCCGGTCGTGCCGCCGGTGTAGAAGAGCCCGGCCAAGGTGTCGGGCGTGATCCGGACATCGCCGGTCGTGTCGTCAATCGAGACGCCGGCAAGCAACGACTCGTACTCGTCGGTGTCGAGGCGGATGACCCGCTCGACCGAGTCGGCCATCCCGCCGGGATCGCGGTCGCAGAACAACACCTTGGCACCGGCGTCTTCAGTCGCATACACCAACTCGGGCTCGGCCCATCTGGTGTTGTGCGGCACGATGGCACGACCCGAGATCGGAATCCCGAAGAAGAGTTCGAGGAACTTGTCGGAGTTGATCGACCACAACGCCACTCGGTCACCGGGCTCGGTGAGTTGGCGCATCAGCGCACCGACGCGATCGACCCGTTCACCCAACTCTGCGTAGGTGCGGCGGATCTCACCGTGCACGACGCCAGTTCGGGAGCCGAAGATCGTGCGGGCTCGCTGGATCGGATCGTTCATCGTGTACACGCCAACCACCGTAGTTTCCGGCGCCTGATGCTGTGCACTGGCGAAGGTCCCACCCTGTCAGATACGTTCGAAATACCGCTGACGCTCCCAGTCGGTGACCGCTGCATCGAAGGCGTCGGCCTCGGTCGTGAAGAAGTGGGCGTAGTGATCGACGACACCCTCGCCAAGAAGGCGCCGCGTCGCGGCGCTCTCTCGAAAGCGATCGGCCGCCTCGCGCAACGTCCGCGGGACCCGCTCGAGCGCCGCAGACGAATACGCGTCGCCGTCGAAGCGGGGCGGCGGCTCGATGCGTTGCTCGATGCCGTCGAGACCGCTCGCCAGGGCTGCGGTGTAGGCCAGGTAGGGGTTGCAGTCGCCGCCGGGGATCCGGCATTCGATCCGCAGGCTCGGACCCGCACCAACGACGCGGAAGCCTGCGGTGCGGTTGTCGTCGGACCAGACAATACGCGTCGGCGCCCACGACCCGCCCTGGAAGCGCTTGTACGAGTTGACCGTCGGGGCGTAGAAGACCATGAAGTCCTGGAGGTGCGTCATCCACCCCCCGAGGAACCACCGAAAGAGGTCACTGCGCTCGTCACCGAGCGCGAACACGTTCGCGTTCGCCTCTGCGTCCCAGAGGCTCAGATGGATGTGGCAGCTATTGCCGGCGTCATCGGCATGCGGCTTGGCCATGAACGTAACGCTCACGCCTTGGGCGTCGGCCAGTTCCTTCATGCCGTGCTTCATCACCGCGTGCCGATCGGCCATCGTCAACACGTCTGTATAGCGAATGTTCAGTTCGTGTTGCCCAACCCCGGTCTCGCCCTTCGAGTTCTCGACTGGGATGCCGCTCTGGCGGAGTGCCCGACGAGCCGCGCCGACGTACGGCTCGATGCGCGCCCCCTGCAGGAGGTGGTAGTCCTCGCTGTACCAACCGGCCGGTCGCAGATCAGCGTGCCCGGCCTCGTGGGCCTTGCGGTAGCTGTCTTCGTAGAGATAGAACTCGAGTTCAGACGCTGCGAAGGCCGTGTTCCCGTGGCCGGCAAGCCGTTCGAGCTGGGTGCGTAACATCGCCCGGGGCGACACCGGGACGGGCGTCTCGTCGGCGTTCAAGACATCGCACAGCACCAGTGCGGTTCGTTCGGTCCACGCGGCACGACACAACGTCGTGAGGTCGGGAACCAGGTGGAAGTCGCCGTATCCGCGTTCCCAGTTCGCATACTCGTAGCCCTCGATGACTTCCATCTCCATGTCGACAGTGAGGAGGTAGTCGCACGCGTGCGTGCCGTGATCGAGTGCATCGGCCACGAAGAATTCGGCATCGAATCGTTTCCCCATGAGGCGACCAAGATGATCGGCGAATGCGACGACGACCGTGTCGATCTCGTCACGTTCCACGAACGTTTGCAGTTCTTCGAGGTTCATCGACCGAGCGTAGGCGCTCGTCGCTCTGCTGGGATTCTCGCCGCCCCAATCGGGCAATATGGTCGTGCGAGCCGCTTGTGAGTTCGCAGCACCACCGGCGGAGGCAGCTCTCTTCATGCAACACGACCACGTACATCCGACTGCACCATCGGCAGCTGCCGACCAAGCCGCGGCACCGCGCAAGCCAAAACAGGAGCAGGAAGATGCGTCGACCGACGTCACGGAAGTGGCGCACGGCATCTTGCGCACCCAGTTGCCGATCAGCATGCCCGGTCTCGGGCACGTCAATTGTTACGTGCTCGAGGACGAGCGCGGCGTTGCCGTGGTCGACCCCGGGCTTCCGGGTGAAGACTCGTGGGGACACCTCGTCGATCGTCTCAGCCGTGCTGGCTACGCCGTCGATGACGTGCACACGGTCGTGGTCACCCACTCACATCCCGACCACTTCGGCGGCGCCATGCGGC
>CAXMZV010000031.1:0-15371 GCA_964199985.1 Candidatus Ilumatobacter isfjordensis
TCGGTGCCTGGTTCGCTGCGCAGGTGCTGTCGATCATCGTGCTCAGCGTCTTCGGCGAGACCGGCGGATCCGACACGCCGATCGGTGTTGTGCGCGGCGTGGTTTGCCTACGTCAGCGGCATGTGGATGGTGTCGGATCGGTACGGCACGGCCGACCCCGTCGACGACTTCGGCATTCGAATCCTGCCGATCGATCTGCTCGGATTGGGCATCGGCGTCCTCACCCAGTTAGTGGTGATCCGGGTCGTGTACTTGCCTCTGGAGGCCGTGTGGCCCGGCACGTTTGCCGACGATGAGTTGCAGCGCAACGCCGAGGGTCTGGTCGACCGGGCGTCCGGTGTGACAACGGTGGTCCTCTTCGTCATGGTGGTATTCGGCGCACCGATCGTCGAGGAAATGTTCTATCGCGGACTCTTGCAGCGATCGCTGCTCGCTCGATTCAACGACCTGTTGGTCGTCGTCGGCGTCGCCGCACTGTTTGCGGTGATCCATTTCCGCCCCGTCGAGTTTCCGGGGCTGTTCGTGTTCGGACTCATCGTGGGCGTCGCGGCAATGCTGACCGGGCGTCTGGGTATGTCGATCATGACGCACATCGGATTCAACTTGACCGGCTTGCTGCTCGTGCTGTGAACAATCGTGAGCTGCCACCTCGACTGGCACCGTCTTTGTCAGAATGGAAGCTCTGTATGACGATCACCTCCGAATTCACCTTGGCGACTGCCGCTCAAACTGGTGACCGAGCCAGATGACTGACGACCTGACGACGCGCTGGCACGACGGCGCCGGCGATGAGCCGCAACGAGACATTGGTCCCGACCGGATCGGCGCGGGACCTGATGCCGACGGCAAGGCCGCCGACGATGTCGAGTTCGACGATCTCGACATCCAACTCGATCATCAGCTTCGAAACGACACGACGCAGAGCAACGATGCACAGGATCAGTACGTCGCCGACGAGTCCGACGAAACGCTCATCCTTGATGACGTGGCTGGCGACGACTTGACCGCCGACCCGATCGTTCCGAGGCTGGCGGAGCGCACCGCTCGACGGATCGTCCGACGACCACTCGCTTGGTGGAACCGCGAGTGGACCAATGAACGGGTGGCGCGAGTGCTGGTCACCTCAGCAACGCTCGTCACGACCACGGTCGTGATGATGTTGATCGTCCACTTCAATCCGCTGTCGCCCAGTCGTGACTTGCTACTCGACAACACGACACCCACCGGGGGAGACATGGGCGCCCACGTCTGGGCACCTGCGTTCCTCCGCGATCACTTCCTCCCGAACTTTCAGCTCAGCGGTTGGAGCATGGACTGGTACGGCGGCCTTCCGCTCTATCGCTTCTACATGGTCATCCCGGCCCTGGCGATTGTGGCGCTCGATGCCGTTCCGTTCGTCGCCTACGGCGTGGCGTTCAAGATCGTCGCGGCGTCTGGGCTTCTCACGTTCCCGCTGGCCTGCTGGGCGTTCGGCCGCCTCGCCAACTTCCGCCACCCGATCCCCGAATTGTTCGCATTCGGTGGACTCTGCTTCCTGCTCGACGAGAGCTTCGAGATCTACGGCGGCAACATCAAGTCGACGATGGCCGGCGAGTACTCGTTCTCGATCGCACTCACGTTGGCGATGTTCGGCCTCGGGCTGCTGGCAAACGGCCTCCGCACCGGCCGGTTCCGCGTGTGGGCCGCGGTGGTGCTGTCGCTCGCCGCGGTGTCGCACGGCATCGTGCTGATCTTCGTTGCAGTCGGCGCCATCGTCATCTCACTGGTGTGGCTCGACAGCAAACGAGCCTGGTACGCGGTTTCGACGGGTGTCACGACTCTGCTGCTGTCGGCCTGGTGGGTCGGTCCATTCCTGTTCGGACACGAGTTCATGACCGACATGAAGTACGGATTCAGGCCGAGCAGTTCGACCGACTCGTTCTGGGACATGTTCTTCCCGCTCACGACCGGCCTCGACATCTTGATCACGACCCTGGCCATCATCGGCTTCGCCGCCATGATCGTGCGACGGAATCTGACCGGCGTTGCGCTCGGGATCATCACCTTGCTGTTTGTCGTCGGGGTCTACATCGCCCGCGACAGCCTGCCGGGCATCGGCCTGTTGTGGAATCCTCGCCTCCTGCCGTTCATCTACCTCCTCAGGTATTTGCTGATGATGATCGGTGCACTCGAAGTGATCACGTGGATGATCAACTTGGTTCGCCAGCGAATGGCTGATCGGGAACTCAACCCGTACGAGTCGGCGTTTGCCGCCAGTGCCATCGGGCTGAGCTGCCTGACCGTGTTCGGCTTCATGTACGAGACGCTGCCGTTCGACGGCCGTGTCGTGGTTACCGGGGCAACCGATGACTCCGCCGCCACGACGACGTACGCCTGGGGGCCGATCCAGAAGTCGCCGGATGCGGGTCGCGCTGTGGCTGACGGGTGGACTCGCTACAACTGGGGCGGCTACGAAGCACGCACGCAGTACCCCGAATACCACGCGGTGGTCACCGAGATGACTGACATCGGTGAGACCAATGGCTGCGGCCGTGCACTGTGGGAGAACAACGCCGACAATGGCCAGTACGGCACGACGATGGCATTGATGCTGTTGCCGCACTGGACCGACGGCTGCATCGGCTCGATGGAAGGTCTGTTCTTCGAGGCGTCGGGGACCACGCCGTATCACTTCATCACCGCTGCAGCGGTGTCTGAGAGCTCGTCGAATCCCGTGCGCGAGCTGCGCTACACCAACAACAATGCCGAGGTCGGTGTGCAGCACATGCTCGACCTCGGTGTCCGGTACCTCATGGTCCGCACCGATCCGGCGAAGGCCGAAGCGTCACAGCAGGACGAGCTGCGGTTCATCACCACGTCAGCGCCGTGGGACATCTACGAAGTCATCGGTTCCAATATCGTCGAACCACTGGCGGTGCAGCCGGTGGTCGTCAACGAGCGTGAGGGCGACCAGCGAGAACGCAATCTCGAACTTGGCACCAGCTGGTTCCAGCGTCAGGACGACTGGGCAGCGATCCCAGCCGACGAGGGGCCCGACGATTGGCAGCGCATCGACGTCGAGATCGACATGGACGTGCGCGTCGGCGAACCGGGAGACCGGAGCCGCAACGTCGACTACGTCCTTCCCGTGCAAGACATCGAAGCGGTCGCGTTGCCGGAGATCTCGGTGTCCGACGTCGAAATCGGGCAACAGTCTGTGGAGTTCAGCGTCGACCAGATCGGCGTTCCGGTCCTCGTGCGCGTCAGCTACTTCCCGAACTGGGCTGTGAGCGGCGCGGACGGTCCGTATCGCGTCTCGCCGAACCACATGGTCGTCGTGCCCACAAGTACCGACGTACGGATGGAGTACCAGAAGACGAGCCTCGACTGGTTCTTCTACGGACTCACAGTGCTCGGGATTGGCTTGTGTTTCTTCTGGCGTCGTCGCGGCGATCTGCAGTTCGCCGGCGAGTTCCCCAGTTGGGGATCGAACGGCACCGGTAACGACCTCGCAGCCGACGATGTCGATGCGAGCCCGACGGGCGACGTGGCTGTGGTCCCCGATGTCTGGGCGCCTTCTCGTCCCGCAGATGAGGTGCCCGATCCGACGCCGATGTATTTGGCGGATCCGCTCGCTGAGTCGAGAAAGCCGGATGGTGCATCGGACCTGCTCATCGACACCCAACCGAGCGATGTGCCCAATCCGCTGGGGCCCGATGACGGCGATGGCGGCGCCCGGTCGCCGCACTCTGTATCCGATTGACCACCAAGCGTCGGTAGCCTGCGCCCGTCTATGTCAGTCCTCGACCAGATCGTCAAGGCGTACGACATCCGTGGCACGGTTCCCGATCAGCTCAATGCTGACGTGGCCCATGCCCTCGGAGTCGGGTTCGCTATTCACGTCCGCCAGGCCAGCACCGCAGAGCAGGTCGTCATCGCGCGCGACATGCGACCCTCTGGGCCGCAGTTCGTCGAAGCATTCTCGCGAGGGCTGCTCGATCAAGGCCTCGACGTGGTCGACCTCGGACTCGGATCGACCGACATGATGTACTACGCGTCCGGCATCCTCGATGCCCCAGGTGCGATGTTCACCGCCTCGCACAACCCGGCCGGATACAACGGCGTCAAGCTGTGCATGGCGGGCGCTCGTCCCGTGGGCGTCGACACCGGCCTGCTCGACGTGAAGCGTGTTGCCGCCGAGGTACTCGACGGAACGACCCCGAAGCTCGCCGCGCGTGCCGGCACGCGGGTTGAGCGCAACGTCCTCGACGACTTTGCGGAGCACGTGCTCACGTTCGTCGATCTGAGCGACATCGGCCCGATGAAGGTCGTTGCCGACACGGCCAACGGTATGGGCGGCCTCGTTGTGCCTGCCGTGTTCGAACGGCTGGCCAACGTCGAACTCGAGGTCATGTACCCCGAACTCGACGGAACCTTCCCGAATCACCCTGCCGATCCGCTGCAACCCGCCAATCAGCGCGACCTGCGGGCTCGCGTCACCAGCGGCGGATTCGACATCGGCCTCGCGTTCGACGGTGACGCTGACCGCGTGTTCGTTGTTGACGAGCAGGGCGAGGGCATGAGCGGTTCGACGACGACGGCGCTGCTCGCCGTGGCAGCGCTGCGTCAGCAGCCTGGGGCCACGATCTTGCACAACCTGATCTGCTCGCGGGCCGTCCCGGAAGTTGTCCGCGAGCACGGCGGCGTGCCGATTCGTACCAAAGTCGGGCACTCGTACATCAAGCAGGTGATGGCTGAGACGGGTGCCGTCTTCGGTGGGGAGCATTCCGCGCACTACTACTTCAAACGCAACTACAACGCCGACAGTGGGCTGATTGCATCGCTCGTTGTCATGGCCGAAGCCGGTCGGGCTGGTGTTCCGCTTTCGGAGGTCCGCCGCCCCTACGAGCGGTACTCGGCGAGCGGAGAGATCAACACCGATGTCGATGACGCGGCCACCGTGATCGAACGAGTCAGCAGCGAATACTCACAACACGAACAAGATCGACTCGATGGACTCACGGTGAACTGCGGTGACTGGTGGTTCAACCTCCGACCGTCAAACACTGAGCCGCTGCTGCGGTTGAATCTTGAGGCTGCCGACCGCGATTCATGTGACGATCGTGTTGCGGAATTGCTCGGCTTGATCACGGCCTGATTCGAGCGCGACGGGCGACCAATCTCCCGGTCTACGCTGAGGAGATGTCGCTTTCACCCGCACTGCTCGAAATCCTGGCGTGCCCTGAAGACAAGGGCCCGCTTTACTACATCGAGTCCGAGTCAATGTTGTACAACCCCCGCCTGACGCGCGCCTACGAGATTCGCGACGACATCCCGGTCATGTTGATCGACGAGGCCACCAGTGTTGACGCTGCCGAGCATGACCGGCTGATGTCCGCCATTGCTGATCAGTCGATCACACCGACGTTCCCCATCGAGGCGTAGTCGACGAAGGTGCTGGTCGGCACCGAAATCGGCCCGATTGTTCAAGTCCAACCTCAGCGGAACCGATACAGCTCTAAGCATGAGTTTCGATCCCTGGACCACGACGCGCCGTCGGGTTCTATGACAGATGGGTTACAGTTGAACAGATGAGTCAGAGCAAATGGTTCCGACGTGCCGCAGGCGCAGTCCTCGTGTGCGCGAGTGTTGTCTCGATCGCGCCGTTCGGTGGTCCCGCCGTTCCGGCTGTTTCGGCGCAGACCGCTGATCAGGGCGGAGAGTTCCACGCCCTGCCCCCCACTCGCATTCTCGACACGCGACCAACAGAGAACATCAACGATGTTCGACCGTTTGGCGCGAAGACGATGCTTCCCGATCCGGTTGCTAACAAGTCGGCCGAGTTCCAATTCAACCCGCTCGGCAAGGGCGGATTGCCCGGCGATGCCGCTGACGTGCTGGCAATTGTCGCCAATGTCACGGTCACGGGGTCCAGTACGCGTGGCTGGGTTGCGATGTACGCGAGCGACTTCGTTTTCGGTGGTGCTGACGGCACTGATCAGCTCTCCTCTCTTGTCAACTTCACCGCAGGTGCGTCAGTTCCCAACCTGGCCATCATCGGGCTCGATCCGTCAGGCAACCTGACCTTCAACAGCGGTGGCGCTGTGGTCGGGTCGTATCACGTTATTGTCGACGTGCTGGGCTTCATCTCGACGTCGCAGTACACCGGTTCGAGCACCGGCGCTCGCCTCGAGTCCGTCGATCCCGGCCGTTTACTCGACACACGAAACGCGTCGCCGATCGGTCCCGGCAAGAGCATCAGCCTGCCGATTCGTGGCGCCAACACCATCATCGATGATGCCGGCTCGCCGATCCGCACCAACATCGTGCCCAACCGGCCGACGGTCACAGCAGCCCTGCTCAATCTCACGCTCGTGAGTCCTGCTACCAACGTTGCTGAGACGTACCTGTCGGCGACACCGGAGACGCTTGATACGACAAAGTTCCACACGTCGAGTTCCAACGTCATCCCCGGACGCATCAAGGCCAATATGGCCGTCGTCCCAATCGGCGACGACGGATCGATCAAGCTCTACAACAACGTCGGCCAGCTCGATCTCGTCGTCGACGTGCTTGGCTACTTCGAGCAGGGAATTCACGCCGCCGGCAATCGCGGTCGGGTGGTGCCGCTCGAGGCACCCTTCCGAGCTTTCGACACTCGCGAACTTGAGTTCGGCGATGCACCGCTCCAGCACGGCAGCCAAGAGGAGTGGAGTTTCCAGAACTTCGTCCAGTCGGTCGTGCTCAATCCTGACTCGGCGTCGCCGATCTCCGGGCCGGCACAGCAGGCCCTGATCGGCAGCCTCGTGGCCATCGACCTGCAGCCGTTGTATCCCTCGCATGCTGGCGGCGGCTATGCCTCCTATCTCCGCCTCGCCCCGGCCAACGCCAAGCCAGCGGAAATCTCGAACGTGAACTTCTTCCTCGGCGATGAAGTCGCCAACATGTCGTTGGTCAAGTACGGCACGAGCGGTAGCGACACCCATGTCGTTGAGGCATACAACGACTACGGCAAGGTCGACTACTTGCTCGACGTGTACGCCATCGTCCTCGACGACTGAGCGAACACGCCACCGTCAGCGCACGGGACCGGCTCGGCCGGTACACTGATCCGACCGAATCACCGGGCTGATTCGATCGGCGCCTGAAGGCCCCGGCCCGGTTCGCAGAATCGCGAGGCCGCAATGACGCGGCGTTCGCTCGAACCGTTCCACCCTCAGGAGGGTCCCCATGTCTGACACCGCTCTGTCTCGCCTCGCCGAGACCAAAGACTTCCGCGTCGCCGATCTCGATCTTGCACCGTTCGGTCGCAAGGAGATGCTGCTCGCCGAGCACGAAATGCCCGGGCTGATGGCCCTCCGCAAGGAGTACGGCGAGTCGAAGCCGCTGGCAGGATGCCGAATCTCCGGATCGCTGCACATGACGATTCAGACTGCCGTGCTCATCGAGACGCTGACAACACTCGGCGCAGAAGTGCGTTGGGCGAGCTGCAACATCTTTTCGACACAGGACCATGCCGCGTCGGCCACGGTCGTCGGCGCGAATGGCACCGTCGACAACCCGCAGGGTGTGCCGGTCTACGCCTGGAAGGGCGAGACCCTCGAGGAGTACTGGTGGTGCACCGACCAGATGATGACCTGGCCCGAGGGCCCCAACGGTGAGGTCTACGACGGCCCGAACATGATTCTCGACGACGGTGGCGACGCCACGATGCTCCTGCACAAGGGTGTTGAGTTCGAGAAGTCCGGCGAAGTTCCCGACCCGACGTCGGCGTCGAACCCCGAGTTCGCCATCGTCCTCGGCCTGCTGCAGCGCTCGCTCAAGACCGAACACGGCAAGTGGACCCGCATGGCCGCTGGCATTAAGGGCGTGACCGAAGAGACCACCACGGGCGTGAAGCGCCTCTACAAGATGATGGACGACGGCGAACTGCTCTTCCCGGCCATCAACGTCAACGACTCGGTCACCAAGTCGAAGTTCGACAACCTCTACGGTTGTCGCCACAGCCTCGTCGACTCCATTTCCCGTGCAACCGACGTCATGATCGGCGGCAAGACGGCGCTCGTGCTCGGCTACGGCGACGTCGGCAAGGGCTGCGTCCAGTCCCTCCAGGGCCAGGGCGCTCGCGTCATCGTCACCGAGATCGATCCGATCAACGCACTCCAGGCGGCGATGGAGGGCCTCCAGGTGATGCCGCTCGAGGACTGCATCGGAGACATCGACATCTTCGTCACGGCTTCTGGCAACTTCGACTTGATCACGATCGACTCGATGAAGCAGATGAAGCACAATGCCATCGTCTGCAACATCGGCCACTTCGACAACGAGATCGACATGGCCGGTCTTGCCCGCTCCGGTGCGACTCGTGACGAGCTCAAGCCTGGCACCGATGTGTGGAAGTTCGACGACGGCAAGCAGATCATCATCCTCGCTGAGGGCCGCCTCGTGAACCTCGGTTGCGCCACCGGCCACCCAAGCTTCGTGATGTCGTGCTCGTTCACCAACCAGGTGATTGCGCAGATCGAGCTGTTCAACCGGACCGAGGCCTACCCGCTCGGCGTCTACGTGTTGCCGAAGCACCTCGACGAGAAGGTCGCCATGCTGCACCTCGATGCGCTCGGCGTGAAGCTCACCAAGCTCACCGACGAGCAGGCCGAATACCTCGACATGGATCCCTCAGGCCCCTTCAAGCCCACGAACTACCGTTACTGAGCCTCCGTCAGGATTGTCCTCTCGCGGCGTTGCCGTCGTCGGTCATTGAGCCAGCTCAACTCCGTCCTCGGCGCCTTGCGAGAGAACAATCCGATCCGGAGTCTCGGAGCGTTGTACGCGAGCCGCTGCTTCCCGAGTGGAAGTGGCGGCTTCGGCCGTTTTCGGGGGTGATGAAATGGTCGGCGTCAGCGACGGATTCGCTGTTTGGCCAGGGTGACAGCGGAGCGGGCCTTGCGCCGGTAGCGCCGCGCTGCCATACGCGCTGGATTGGCCTGGAGGTCGATCACGATGGTGAACCCGTTGCCAACCTTGGCATCGGGATCTTCGATGTGAGTGACGTCATAACCGAATGCCTCACACATTGCGTGGAACGACTGGGCTGTCCAGCGCGAGTGGTGCCAGTCGGTGGCGATCTTGGTCTCGATGGGCTCGGCATAGCGGGAGCGGTGCTCGGCGAGCGGGGTGAGTGGCAAGCCCACGTCGGTGGCCGCGGCGTCGCGCTGCGGGCAGATGATGAAGATGTATCTCCGGGCGACGCGTGCCCACTCGTCGATGGCCGACATCGGGTCGTAGAAATGCTCGACGACGTGGGAGTTGACGACGAAGTCGAGCGACTTGTCGGCGAATGGCAACCGGTCGCCGAAGGACACGACATCGATGCGCATCACCTCGCCGCACATCTCAATCTGCGATGCGACGTACATCGCAGTCTGGGGATCGTCGGGAGTGAGGCGGTCGACGTTCCAGGTCTCGAGCCCGAAGGCGTTGTGGGCCGCTCCGCCAAGCTCGATGCCCACAAGACCGTCGAGCAATTGGTGCGCGAGTTCGGACTCGGGAAACTTCATCGTGGTCTCGCCCATGGGGCGTGACGATAGTTCAAGATCAGACGATCGGACGTGGCTCGGTCGGCTTCATGGTGAGGCGGGGGAGGAATACTTGGACGAGGGGACCGATGCCGAGCGTGAACACGGCGGTGCCGACACCGATCGATCCACCGAGTGCGATGCCGACGCCGAGCACGAGGAGCTCGACCGCGGTGCGCGCCACGCGGATCGAGATCTGCCAACCGCCGATCGACCGCTTCGCAAGCCCGGTCATCAGGCCATCACGCGGCCCAGGTCCCAAGCCGGCGCCGATGTAGAAGCCAGATCCGATCGCGATCACCGTGACGCCGCCCAACATCAGCAGCGTGCGGGTGACGATGAGGTCGGACTCGGGAATCCAAGGCAGGGTGACGTCGACCACCAGGCCGATCACCACTGCGTTCAGCAGCGTGCCGAGACCCGGCCGCTCCCGCAGCGGAATCCAGATGAGCAGCAGCGCGAGGCCGGTGAGGATCACGATGTTGCCGACCGAGATGCCCGTGATTTCGCTGACTCCGGTGTGAAACACATCCCACGGGGCAGCGCCGAGTTCGGCGTCGATGATCATCGAAATTCCGAGGCCGAAGAGGGTGAGCCCGAACAAGCAGCGCACCAGTCGCTCAACGAACCGGTCGCGGGGAATCAGCGGCACTGGCGTCGTCGCTACGGTAATTCCGACCATCGGGCGCACGGTAGCGAGTCAGCGGGCGGCCGGTGCCAGCAGTGTTGATCGAGGAGGTACCGAGGCAACCTGGCAACTCCGTGACAGTGCTCATTCATGATGGTCACATGCTCTTCCAAACTCGTTGTGCCGGCTGTGACACACCCGGTCCGGCCATCTGCACCACCTGTCGATTCGCTCTGATCGGCCGGTCACCGCAGCCTCAGGCGCATGGTGTGATCGCTGCGGTGCCATTCACGGGGCGAGCCCGCGACGTCGTGCTCTCGCTCAAGTACCGCAACCGCCGACAGGTAGCCCGCCACCTGGGCGGTTTGCTGGTCAACCGGCTCGTCGAGACCGGAGCGCATCACGATCTCGACATGGTCACATGGGCGCCGACAAGTTCGCGTCGACGACGTCAGCGAGGATTCGACCAGGCAGAAGAGATTGCTCGAACCGTCGGCCGACAGCTCGGGGTGCCGACTCGCCGTCTGCTGGCCCGGCCCGGGTCGTCGACGGCGCAGACTGGCAAGAGTCGCTCGCAACGTCTCGACGGCCCAGAGTTCATTGCCAGGCCCGGTTTGTGGGGTCGCAGCGTGGTGGTGGTGGACGACGTGGTCACCACTGGCGCGACGTTGCTGGCCGCATCCGACGCGCTGGTACAGCAGGGGGCGCGAGCGGTGACGCTTGCTGCGGTTGCATCAACACCGGCGACGGTCGGTGCCAAGGTCTTGCCGTTCCGCCATGCCCCTCGGGCAGTGGCTGCCTGACGGTAGGATTGGCGCCCTCATGGGCATTCTCGATCGAATTCTTCGCGCCGGCGAAGGCAAGAAGCTGAAGGCGCTCGAGGGCATCGTCCCCGAGATCAACACGCTGGAAGACGACTACCGCAAACTCACCGACGACGCGCTCAAGGCGAAGACGGGCGAGTTCCGTCAGCGCCTCGAGAACGGCGAGGACCTCGACGACATGTTGGTCGAAGCCTTCGCTGTCACGCGCGAGGCTGCGGACCGTACGCTCGGCCAGCGCCACTTTGACGTGCAGATGATGGGCGGCGCCGCACTGCACTTCGGCTGGGTCGCAGAGATGAAGACCGGTGAAGGCAAGACCCTCACGTCGACGGCGCCGGTGTACCTCAATGCCATTTCCCAGAAGGGCGTGCACCTCGTCACGGTCAACGACTACCTCGCGCAATACCAGTCCGAGTTGATGGGCCGCATCTATCGGTTCATGAACATGGAAGTCGGCCTGATCCTTCCCGGCCGAGGCGCCACGGCAGCTGAGAAACGCAAGAGTTACGCCGCCGACGTCACGTACGGCACCAACAACGAGCTTGGCTTCGACTACCTCCGTGACAACATGGCGCCCAGCAAGGACGCCAAGGTTCAACAACGCGGTCACAACTTCTGCATCGTCGACGAAGTCGACTCGATCCTCATTGACGAGGCGCGAACCCCGCTCATCATCTCCGGCCGAGTGGCCGATGCGGCCAAGCTCTACTACCGGTTCGCATCCATCGTCCGCTCACTCAAGCGCGACGAGGACTACGAGTTCGAAGAGGACAAGCGCATCGTCGTGCCGACCGAGCAGGGCATCGAGACGGTCGAAGCAGCGCTCGGCGTCGAGAATCTGTATGACACCGTCGAGACCAACCTGGTGCACCAGTTCACGGTGGCACTGAAGGCCAAAGAGGTCTACAAGCGCGACAAGGACTACATCGTCCAGGGTGGCGAAGTGAAGATCGTCGACGAGTTCACGGGTCGTGTGCTCGAGGGTCGTCGTTGGTCCGAAGGCATTCACCAAGCGGTCGAAGCCAAAGAAGGCGTGAAGATCAAGGAAGAGAACCAGACTCTCGCCACGATCACGCTGCAGAACTACTACCGGCTCTACGAGAAGCTCGCCGGCATGACCGGTACGGCGGCGACCGAGGCCGCAGAGTTGATGAGCACCTACGGCCTCGGCGTGGTGCCGATCCCGACCAACCAGCCGGTCATTCGTGCAGACGAGGCCGACTTGATCTACAAGTCCGAAGAGGCCAAGTTCGACGCCATCATCGACGACATCGAGGAGCGCCACGCCAAGGGGCAGCCCATCCTCGTCGGTACCGCCAGCGTTGGTCGCTCCGAGCACCTCGGCAGGCTGCTCGACCAGCGCAACATCACGTGTGAAGTGCTCAACGCGAAGCAGCACACTCGTGAAGCTGAGATCGTCACCCAGGCAGGTCGCCTCGGTGCGGTCACCGTGGCCACCAACATGGCAGGTCGCGGCGTGGACATCCTGCTCGGTGGTAACCCCGAAGGGCTCGCTCTCAATGAGGTGCTGAGGGCGGGGTACACCGAGGAGCACATGAAGGAAGACTTCGAGTTCTCCGTGCCGGTCGAGCAGATGCCCGAAGAGTTCCAGGTCGAGCGCAAGAAGGCCCAGGCGCTCTATGACGAGATGTTCGCCAAGTTCACCGGTGAGTGTGGGCGCGAACGGCAGCAGGTTCTCGAACAGGGCGGTCTCTACGTCATCGGTTCCGAGCGTCACGACAGCCGTCGTATCGACAATCAGCTCCGCGGTCGCTCGGGCCGTCAGGGCGACCCGGGCGCGAGCCGCTTCTTCTTGAGCCTCGACGATGATCTGATGCGTCTGTTCGCGACCGGCGCGCTCAACTACGTCATGGGTCGTGCGCTGCCTGACGACGAGGCAATCGAAGCGAAGATGGTCACCAAGGCCATCGAGCGAGCACAAACCACCGTCGAGACAAAGAACGCCGAGATTCGCAAGAACGTTCTCAAGTACGACGAGGTGATGAACGAGCAGCGCAAGATCATCTACAAGCGCCGCGATCAGATCCTCGACGGCGAAGACCTCAAGAGTGCCGGCTCGGAGTACTTGGCCAACGCGGTCGATGCATTGATCACGACACACTGTGCGTCCGTCGCTGACGACGAGTGGGATCTCGATGGCCTGGCCAAGGAGCTCACGCTGTACTGGCCGAATTCGAGTTCGGTTGAGCAGTTGCAGGCGTGCGCCGACACCGAAGAGATCTACGACATGGTGATGTCGAACGCCACTACTCACTACGAGCAGCGCGAAGAAGAGATGGGCGCCGACACGCTGCGCCAGGTCGAGCGTCAGGTGATGCTGCGCATCATCGATCAGCGCTGGCGCGAACACCTCGAGGAGATGGACTACCTCCAGGGTGGTATCAACCTGCGGGCGATGGGTCAGAAGGACCCGCTCGTCGAGTGGCAGCGTGAAGGCTTCGAGATGTTCGGCACGATGATGACCGGCATTGCGCAGGACTTCGTCAAGTACGTGATGCACGTGCAGGTCGTGAAGGACGAAGAGGCGCAGCCGGTCGTGGGCGCAGCGGCGCCGGCTCCGGTCCAGAACCTGCAGACCAGCTCGTCTGACGATGTTCAATCGAGCGGCTTCGACCGAGCAGCACGTGCCGCAGCGGCTGATGCCGCAGGCGCACCTGCAACGGCCGCCGAAACGCCTGAGCCGAAGAAGCAGGAGACGGTGGTCAAGGACGCCTTCGAGAAGACGCCACGCAACGCGCCGTGTCCCTGCGGTTCCGGCAAGAAGTTCAAGAACTGCCACGGCGAAGCCTGAGCGCGGAAGGACACCACTGGGTTCATGCGCGACTTCACACACGACATCCGCGAGCTGCAACGTCGGCTTGCCGAGGCTGAGGTCTACCTCTCGGTTGTCGAGAACCGCGAGCGCTTCGCCATTCTCGAACATGAGGTGGCCGAGCCCGGGCTCTGGGACGACCAGGACCGGGCGAAGAAGCTCAACACCGAATACGCCAACATCAAAGACGACCTCGAGGCGTTCGACACGTTGACTGACGACATCGAGAACGTTGAGGTGCTCCACGAGTTGGCGCGCGACGAAGACGATGCGAGCCAAGAGCCCGAGATCGAGACGGCGATCGGTGCGGTCGCGGCAACGTTCGACCAGCTCGAGTTGCGCAGCATGTTCACCGGCGAGCACGACGACACCGACTGCATCGTGCAGATCAACGCGAAGGACGGTGGCGTCGACGCCCAAGACTTCTCCGAGATGCTGTTGCGGATGTACGAGAAGTGGTGCGAGCGGCGCGGCTTCACGATCACGCTCAACGGTGTGTCCGAAGGCGCCGAAGCCGGGATCATGTCGGCTGAGGTCACGATTTCTGGCCGGTATGCCTATGGTTTGATGAGCGCGGAACGAGGCACGCATCGCTTGGTGCGCATCAGCCCCTTCGACAATCAAGGTCGGCGTCAGACGTCGTTCGCGGCGGTCCAGGTGTGGCCGCTGCTCGAAGACGTCGAGCTGGACATCGACGAGTCCGACATTGAGATGCAGGTGTTCCGAGCATCTGGTGCCGGGGGCCAGCACATCAACAAGACCTCATCCGCGGTGCGTTACATCCACCACCCAACCGGTCTGGTGGCCAGCTCGCAGGAAGAGCGAAGCCAGCTCCAAAACCGTGAGCGGGCCATGGGGCGCCTGAAGTCGATGATTGCGGCCAAGGCTGAAGAGGATCGTCAGGCTGAACTCGATGCCATCGCGGGCAAGCAAGCCCAGGTGGGCTGGGGCAGCCAGATTCGCAGTTACGTGATGCAGCCGTACCAGATGGTGAAGGATCTCCGCACCGAGATCGAGACCGCCAACGTCAGCGGCGTGTTCGACGGTGACATCGACTTCCTCATCGAAGGCTTCCTGCAGTACAAGCGTGCCCAGGGCGAAGCCGAGGCCTGACTCCAGGCCGGGGGTGATGAGTCACCGGTCACGAAATATGCGGCGGGGGTGCCTCATTGCAAGTGTGTGACGGCGGTACTCTCTTGCAGCGCTGATCGGACCGTTCCGATTGGCCGCACTTCCTTATGATTCGTCTCGAAAACGTCACCAAAAGCTACTCCGCAGATGTTGTGGCACTCCGCGATGCGGGCTTCGACATTGCCAAAGGCGAGTTCGTCTTTCTCGTGGGCCCGTCGGGCTCCGGCAAGAGCACGCTGCTGCGAATGCTCAACCGCCAGGACCGGCCCGAGCGCGGTGCTGTCTGGGTGGCAGGTCGCAACATCGTCGACATGCCGCCGGGCCGCGTGCCGCACCTGCGGCGCAATATCGGCAACATCTTCCAGGACTACAAACTGCTGCTCGAAAAGACGGTCTTCGAG
>CAXMZV010000032.1:0-15008 GCA_964199985.1 Candidatus Ilumatobacter isfjordensis
CACACGGCGCTCCTCGTTTCCAGCAGCATCGGCGGCATTGCGACCGAAATCGACATCTACACCGTTGCCGAGTGCGGTGTGCTCCTCGGGCCGCACGACACCTGATGGCCGCAAACGCTCAACGGTTTGACGCGGTGCTGTTTGATGCAGGCGGCGTGCTGGTCCTGCCTGACCCCACCGTCCTTGCGCCGCTGCTCGACTTCTACGGCGGTGACATCTCAGCCGAGGCACATCGACGTGCGCACTATGCCGGCATGCGGGACAAGTCGCACGAGGGGTCGACGGAAGGCGATTGGCTCGCGTACGACGAGGCCTATGTCGCTGCCGTCGGTGTGCGCGATGCCGACCGGGCTGAAGCAGCCGATGTGCTGAGCCGCACGCGCACGGCGGATCTCTGGCGCTGGCCGATTCCTGAAACGCTGGTGGCACTGCGGCGCCTGGCGGGTGCTGGCGTGCCGATGGGCGTGGTGTCGAATGCGAGTGGCCAGGTGGAAGGATCGCTCAACCGATCGGTCTGCCAAGTTGGCGAGGGCCCGTTCGTGTCGATGCGCTGCATCGTCGACAGCCACGTGGTCGGGGTCGCGAAACCCGACCCGACGATCTTCGATCACGCACTGCCGTACTTCGTCGAGTTCGACCGACGTCGCATCGCCTACATCGGCGACAGCGTGACCATGGACATCGGGTCGTCCACCGCGGCGGGCCTTCACCCGATCCTGATCGACCCTTACGACGATCATGTCGGCGCGGAGTTCGAACGGATCCGGTCTGTTGGCGCCATGGCCGACGAACTTGTCATATAGGGATAGCACTATGTAGTCTGGCGGTGATGTCAGACGATCTCGATGCCGGTTCTCATGCCGATTTGGATGACAGGGCCTTCAAGGCGCTGGCGCATCGCGACCGGCGCCAACTCTTGCGCCTGATCGGCACGATCGAGCGCAGCGTCGGCGAACTCGCCGAGCAGTCCGGTCTGGCCCAACCGATCGCGAGCCAGCATCTGAAGGTGCTGCGCGACGCGCGGCTGGTCGAGGTTCGTGTCGACGGCAATCGGCGTCTGTACTCGGTGGACTTTGAGCGCTTGGGTGCTCTGCGCCGACATCTCGACGAATTCTGGAACTCGAAGCTCGCTGCGCTCAAGGGGACAGCGGAACGACTCGCCGACGAAACGGAACAACACCATGCAGCTGGTTGACATCGAGATCGACATTGAGGCGCCGCCGCACCTCGTGTTCGATCTCTTCACCACCGCCGAAGGACTCACCCAATGGATGGCGTCGGAAGCGTCCGTCGATCTTCGCCCTGACGGCTCATGGCGATGGGTGCATGACGACGGCAATGCGTGCTCGGGCAGTTACGAGTTGATCGATCGCCCACATCGCCTCGCGTTCACGTACGGGTGGGAGCGCGGGCCGTTCTCGGACGTCGAACCCGGATCGACTCGCGTCGACGTGACGTTCGCTCCGACCGGCTCGGGCACTCGCGTGCACCTGCGCCACCACGGCCTCGTCGGGGATCGTCCCGAGCAACACCGTGGTGGCTGGACCCACTTCCTCGGGGTTCTCGCCACTCTCGCGCCCACCCGCACACCACCCCCAGAACAGCAGGAGCAGCACTGATGGCCGGCATTGGAACACGAGACGACGACCACGCGGCGTTCTGGGACGTCGCCGAACCATTCCTCGGATCGGGTCGCCTGATCGAGGGGACGATGATGGGACATCACTGCTTGCGCGTCGCCGCGAACGACCAGTTCGTGGCGACCATGCACCGCGAAACGGGAAACCTCGTGGTCAAGCTGCCGAAGGCTCGCGTCGCCGAGATCATCGCGGCGGGCGAGGGATTGTCGTTCGCTCCGGCGACGAAGGTCTTCAAAGAGTGGGTCGCGATTCCGGCCTTCGACGAGACGAAGTGGACGGCGCTGATCGACGAGTCGGTCGACTTCGTCAGCACAAAATGAGTGGCTGATGGCAGCCGTTCCTCCCTTTGCCGGCTTCGGGCCGGACGCACTCGATTTCCTCGACGGGCTGGCTGCCGACAACAGCAAGGCGTACTTCGACGAGCACCGCACGATCTACGACCGGCAGGTTGCCACGCCGTTGAAGGGGTTGGTCAACGCTGTGGGCGACGCCCTGCGCGACCGCATTGCGCCGGACATCGACTTCGAACCCGAGCTCGGCAAGTCGATGTTCCGAATCAACCGTGATCTGCGCTTCGCCAAGGACAAGACGCCGTACAACACTCACCTCGATGCGCTGTGGTGGCAGGGGGAGACGCCACGCACCGGCCCGGGATTCATCATGCGCATCTCGTCGACCGAGGTGCTGACCGGTGTGGGCGTGTTCGGGATGGGTGGAGCGTCACTCGAGGTGTTTCGGGCCGCGATACTCGACGATGCATTGGGCGCCGAGTTCGATGCGGTGCTGGCGGCCACCTTGCGGGCGCTGCCCAGGGCGGCGTTGAGCGAGCCGCAGCGCAAGCGTGTCCCGAAAGGATTGCCTGCCGATCATCCGCGTGCGGAGATGCTGAAGTACGAGCAACTGCATGTGAGCGCGTCAGCCAAGGTGCCGAAGAGCATCACGTCACCGAAGTTCGTCGACTGGCTGACCGATCGCTACGTCAAGTTGGCGCCGCTCCACCGTTGGTTGATGGACCACGTGGGCGACTGATCGACCTTGATGATCTCGCGCTAACTGGAGGCCGATGACGTCCAAGCGACAAGGCATCTGATATCGGGCCGCCATCCGCTGCGATCAGCATCGCTGACGACGGTACCGTTCGGGTCACCTGATTTGCCCGCACATCAGGATGCGTTTGAAGGCATAGAAGTACGGCTCGTGTTCCCCAATCGCGGCAACCAGCTCGGTGCGATACGCGTCGACGAATGGTTCGTGGAGCTCGTCGGGCAGCCGTTTGAAGAAGCGCGTCAGGCTGGTGCCCGAGGTCCACTCGACCACGTGTGCCGACGACGGCATCACCTGCGGGTAGACCTGCAGCCGCACGTGCGGATCGACGACGCCGAGGTCGTCAAGCAGCTCGCTGTACTGCTCGGGGAGCAGGACGTTCTCGGAGACGGGGTCGAGCGGGGGAGTGCCGTCGCCGGTCGTGGCAAACGCCGACAGGAAGGGTTCACGCTGCGCTAGCGCTGCCGAGCACGTGTGCGACGGATGATCGGCGTTTGCCGGAACTTGCACGGCGATCTGCCCGCCCGGCCGCAGCGACCCGACCCACAGCGACAACACCTCTGCATGACCGGGTACCCACTGCAGACTCGCATTCGCAACGATGAGGTCGACATTGCTGCCGGTCCAACTGCTGATGTCGCTGAGCTCGAAGCTGACCCTGTCAGACGCCAATGTGGCAGCTCGCTCGAGCATCGCGGGAGACGAATCGACGCCTGTTGCCGTTGTTGTGCGGAGCTGCTTCGCGAGCTCAGCGGTGAGCGCTCCCGTCCCGCAGCCGAGGTCGACGAGCGAGTGAACGGGACTGCTGGTGTTGATCAGTGCAGCGAGATCCCAGAACGGTCGAGACCGCAGCTCCTCGAACTTCGCGTATTGCTCCGGGTCCCAGTCAGTCGATGCCATGCTGCCGACCCTACTTGTATTGCACTTGTATTGCACTTATATTGTTCGGTCGCGGCGCCGCCTCGCGATCGGCGATGGCGGCAAGTTCGATTCCGAGATCGGACGACTCTTCGGCCACGTCGGAGCATGACCCGCACGCGACGGTGAGTGCCAGCGCGCCGGTCAGGATGAAGCTGGTCGACCGTCTGCGAAGCACCGGGTCACCCTCTGTTCAGTGTGCTTTCATGGGGTATGCCTGAGAACGAGCCCGCCACGATCGCCGACCTGCCGACCCCTGCATTGGTGATCGATCGCCCGACGTTCGACGCAAATCGGGCGGCGATGGATGAGTTGCTGCCGGGCGACAAGCTGCGCCCGCACGTGAAAGCATTCAAGACCACGGCGCTCGCCCAGCAGCTCGCTGACGACGGTCATCGAGGGTTCTGCTGTGCAACTCCCCGGGAGGTCGAAGGGATGGTCGCTGCTGGGCTTGGCCACGACTTGCTGCTGGCGAACGAGTCACTCGACGTCGCTCGCCTCGGTGCGCTTGCGGACCAAGCGAACATCACCGTGGCCGTTGACTCCGACGCAACACTTGACGCAGCGATCGCTGGCGGTGTCAGGTCGGTGCTCGTCGACGTCGACGTCGGGTTGCCGCGCTGTGGCATCGATCCCGCGGACGCGGGCCGACTCGCTGATCGAGCGCGCGGTGCCGGCCTTGAGGTGCGGGGCGTCATGGGGTACGAGGGCCACCTGATGATGGTCATGGATCCAAACGAGAAGGCCGACAAGGTCGGCGCATCGATGGAACTGCTGCTCCAAGCGTCGGGTGACGTCGGTGGTGACATCGTGTCGGGTGGAGGTACGGGCACCTGCCTGACCAATACGTGGTGTACCGAGATCCAGGCGGGGAGCTACACGCTGATGGACACCGACTACGGCAAGCTCGACCTGCCCTTTGAGCTGGCGCTCAACGTCGTCGCCACCGTCATCTCGGTGAGCAAGAAGGGCTGGATCATCGCGGACGCCGGCATCAAATCGATGGCGATGGACCACGGCAACCCGACGTGGGAACACGGTGACGTCTTCTTTCTCTCCGACGAACACATCACGCTGTCGCCGGAAAACATCAACGACTGGAAGGTCGGGGATCGGATTCGCATCCAGCCAGCGCACATCGATCCCACCATCGCCAAGCACGAACAGATGTGGATGGTCGAGGGTGACGACGTGGTCGACCGCTGGGTGGTCGACCTCCGACACTGGTGACCACGAATTTGTCCTCAAGTTGTTGTCTGATCGCGCCGATGTTGGAAAGGACATCCATCATCCGCGCCTGTGGTGTGGCATACAATCGCATCGACCGCCGGGCGGTTGGTGCCTGACCGCTCGGGCGTCGGGCGATACATTCGACCGTGAACAAGGAGCCTCCCAAGATGAGCAACAATCCACCGACAAGTCAGTATCAGAACCAGCCGACCGAACCCGACCCGAACTACGCGCGATCGACCGGCCGCGTCACGGCGATGATTGCTCGTTTCATCGGATACGTCGTCTACGTCTACATCTTGTTCGTCGAGGTCATCTTGGCCATCGGCTTCTTCCTGTTGCTGTTCGGCGCCAATCCGTCGTCTGGCTTTGTCGAGTGGGCGTATCGCAACCTCGATCGGGCGATGAAGCCGTTCCGGGGCATCTTCACCCCGATCGAATTGGGAACGACGACGGGTAACCAGGTCGAATCGGTCTTCGACACGTCCGTGCTGTTCGCCATGATCATCTACGGCATCATCGGCCTGTTGGTCCACGCCGGGATTCAATGGCTGACCCGCAAGGTCAGGAAGATCGATCGTGAGGAGTACAACGAGGAAGCCGCATACGAGGCCGAGCGCATCCGCCAGAACATGCTGCGGTCGGGCATGGCTTCCACCACCTCCGTCACGACCGAATCGCCCCTCGGGATGACCACGACCACGGCGAACATCCCAGCCGCAGTGCCGTCGGCCGTGCCAGCACCGCCGCCGAGCGCGCCGGGCAGCGTGCCCCCGCCGCCGTCAGTGCCGCAGGGCTGACATGCCCTCAGCTGCGTCACGCCGCTGGTGTGACGCAGCCCGTCGCTGACCGACTGGGCTCAGGTCCGCAGCGATCTACGCTTGCGGGGTGAGCCACCCCCAGATGTTCGATGACGACGATCCCTTCCTCAAGCGCGTCCGACAGCTGTGTGCGCAGTTGCCGGCCACGGACGAGAAGGTCTCGCACGGGCGCCCGGCATTTTTCACCAAAAAGGTGTTCGTCTACTACGGCGGGTCGTTGAAGGTGGAGGGCGAATGGGTGCAGCATCCTCACTCGGTGATGGTGCAGCCCGACGTCGGTGACCGGCAGGCCCTGCTGGAAGACCCAGGCACGTTCGTTCCGGCGTACCTCGGCCCCTCGGGCTGGATCGGCATCGACCTCGACGACGACACCGACTGGACCGAAGTTGGCGAACTCCTCGACGCCTCGTTCCGCCTCACTGCGCCGAAACGCACTGTTGCCGAACTCGATGCCCGAGGGTCGTGACGGCTGGAGTGCCAATGCCCTCGGCCGGGCTCTGACCGGCCAAGCTGTCAGCATGCACGGCACCGACGCCACGATCAGCGACCAGCGCGACGAGCTCGCATCAGCATGGAGTGCCTTCACCGGACGGCTTGAACAACTGGGACTGGATGCGCTCGACGGCGCTCCGAACGACGCCGAACAAGTCGACGGTCTCCGGTTCGTCCTGCGACAGCTGGCCTTTCGCGAGGAACAGTTCATCGAGTTCCCACGCACTGCCCGGCCGGAGTTCTTCTTGCCAGAGTCGCCGACGCGCAAGGTCTTCGCGGACTGTCCCGACACGATCTATCGACAGTTCAGCACCGCTCCCGGAGCCCGCTATCGAATCACGGGGACGCGTGGTGAGTCGCCGTACATTTCGTTCACGGCGTACCGCGCGACGTTGACAGATCGAGTCGTCGCCGACCTGCATGACGGTCAGATCGACGTCGCCGCCGACGGCACGTTCATGCTGAACGTCGGAGGCCCTGAGCGGCGGCGCAACTGGCTCGACCTCGGTGATGACGGAGCCTTCGTCGTCGTGCGTGAATACACCCACGACCGGGTTGCAGGCGTGAAGGCGACGTTTGAAGTCGAGCAGATCCACCCGAAGCCAGGTCATCGTGACGAGTTGGATGCCGAGCGGTTGCAATTCGCACTGGGGTTGCTGGCGTGGGGGCTCGAGTTCACCAACGAGTCGAGCCTCCGGCTGTCAAACGAGCTCGCGCTGCGACCGAATCTGATGAGCGAGGCAGCGGCCGAACTCGTGTCGGAGATGGCAGGGACGCCACACAATCACTACCAATTGTGCGCCGTCGATCTCGGCGAAGGTCAGGCACTTGAGTTGACGCTCGACCCGCCGCCATGCCGCTACTGGAGCGTGCACCTGAACAACTGGTGGCTGGAGTCGCCCGAGTTCCGTGATGGTCAGTCGGTGTGCATCAACGATTCCCAGGCGCAGCGCAATGCCGATGGCACGGTCACCATGTTCGTGGGCCCGGACGACCCCGGTCGGCCCAACTGGCTCGACACGAAGGGCCGCCGAGAGACGATCTTGTTGGCGCGGTACCTACTGCCCGAGAATGAATTGCCGCCCATCGTCACGCGGGTTGTCAACATCTGACGACAACGGTCGGTGATGCCGCGTGTACGAAGAGCTGCATCTAGCGGCGCGGGCGACGTCGCCACCAATGCCACCAGCGTCGACGGCCTGGCGGTTCCGTCTGCATGGCCGCGAGCGGTGCATCGGTCGGGGTGGGCGGCTCCGGCGGGCGCTCCGCTTGCCAACGGTCGATGAAGGCATTGAGGTCGATGGTGACGACCGTCGACGGAGGGCCGGATGTCGCGTGGCTGTTGACGTAGCGAATCCGTGTGTTGACCTCGTCGATGAGAAATCGCGCCTCGGTCTCGGTGACCGAGCGCAGCGCCGCATCGATCGCGTTGGCGCGTTCAGCGCGAATGGCGATCGTCGGCGGCAGGTAGTTGATGTCTTCGTCGCGGAGCTTTGCCTTCACCCACCAGAGGTCGTCGTGGACGGTGTCGAGCCCCTCGATCGGACGGCCCTGGCCGTCGAGGTCGTCAAACGCTCCGCCCCGTTGAGCGTCGCGAATCTGACGCTCGATCCACGACTGCCAGCTGAGGTGGTCCGGCTTGCGTTCGGTCATCGCGACGGTCAGTCGTCGATGACGGCAGCGATCACACTGATCTCGACGAGGAGCGAAGTACGAGCCATGTGGGCTTGTACACAGGCGCGAGCCGGAGCGTCTCCCTCGGGCACCCACGCATTCCAGATCTCGTTCATTGGTGCGAAGTCGTTGGCGATGTCGCGGAGGTAGATCGTGGCCGAGAGTACGTGCGATGGGCTGCTTCCGGCTTCGGCCAGCAGCGCCTCGACTCGTGACAGCGTCGACCGGGTCTGTTCCTGCACGTCCGCGTTAGGGTCCTCGGCGACCTGACCGGACAGGTAGATCACGTCGCCATGCCTGACGATCATGCTGGCGCGTGGGCCGGTGTGTTGGCGGGATATCTCGGTCATGGTGAACGCCACGCTCGACGGAGTGTCATCAGGTGGATTGCCCCAGCACGCTGGCGAATCGCTCCAGGGTCTGGTCGATGTCGTCATCGGTGGTCTGCCAGCTCGTGACGAGCCGGATGAGGCCAGGGCCGATCCGGTAGAAGAGCAGTCCAGTGGCCTCCAACTGCGTGGCCGCCTCGTCCGAGACCTGGGCAAACAGCATGTTCACGTCGGGTGGGTTGAGGAACGCGACGCCCGCATCGAGGAGGCCCGCGGCCAATCGCTCCATCTGTCGATTCGAATGACCAGCCAACCGCAACCACAGATCGTCGGTGAGGTACGCAATCAGCTGGGCCGACTGGAATCGCATCTTCGACGTCACATGACCGGACCGCTTGGTGCGGTAGACGAGTTCGTTCGCTGCGCCGTCGTCAAAGACGACGATCGCCTCAGCCGACAGCGCTCCGTTCTTCGTCGCGCCGAGTGAGACGACGTCGACACCGGCCCTCCAAGTGATCTCGGCGGGGGAGCAACCCAGCCGCGCCGTTGCGTTGGCGAGACGCGCCCCGTCGATGTGGACACGGAGGCCGCGATCGTGAGCGATGTCGGCCAGCGCAGTGATCTCGTCGACCGTGTACATCGTGCCCATGTCGGTGGGCTGCGTGAGCGAGAGCACGGCGGGCTGCGAGTGATGTGGGTCGCCCCAGCGAACGGCGTCGAGTGCTGCTTCGAGTCCATCTGGATGCACCCGATGTTCGCTGCCAGGCACGCCGTGCATCACGGCTCCACCACCGAGCATCGATGTCGCACCGCCTTCACTGTTCAGAATGTGCGCTGATTCGTGGCACAGGACAGCGCCCCACGGCGGACAGAGCGATGTCAAGGCCAGGGCGTTGGCGGCCGTTCCGCTCGTCACTGGGAAGACCCGTGCGGTCGGGTGTTCGAACACGTCGCGCACGACGGCCTGGAGCTGGGCGGTGACGGCGTCGTCGCCATAGGCAAGCGCAGAGCCGGTGTTGGCCGCGGCGACCGCCTCCAGGATCTCGGGTGCGATCCCTGCTGCATTGTCCGAACGGAGCTCGATCTCGGTCATGGGCGCCAGTGTTGCATTTCCCGCGGCCGATGCCCTCAGTCCGATCGGGCGACGATGAGGCTGGCAGCGCTTGTGGGCTGTTGATCAGGTCATCAGCGGTGATTGCTGCTCGCTCGGTGACTGCAAGGCCTGTTCGATTACCTCAACGATGTGGATGGCCTGCACCGATGACATTGCCAGAGGGATTCGCATGTCGATGAGCCCCGCCAGAATTTCGCTGGTCTGCGAGAGCGATTGTTCTGAGGCGTACCGCCAATGATCGAAGCGGCTCGTGAAGCCGTGTGGCTCATCGGACCCGAACCATTTCAGGTCGACACCGTTCGCCGCGGCGCGTTGCACGACTGCTGCGATGTCGTCGCTGGTGACGTTGAACTGGATCGATGACGCGACGTACTGCTCTTTGTCGTGCCGCTTCGGCACGCGTACGCCCGGGAGGTGGCCAAGCAGGTCTGCCAACTGGTCATGGCGCTCGTTCCAGGTGCGGGCTCGCTCAGGCAGCAGGTCGAGCTGCGGCCGGATCAAGGCGGCAGCCAGCGCACTCATTCGCATCGAATAGTTCGGGGTCGTGAGCCGGTGTCGTTCGAAGACGTCGGCATCGGGCCGCGCTCCGTGCTGCTCATAGAGCATGTATGACCCCGACAGCAGGATCGCCCGAGCAGCGACATCGTCGTCGTCGGTGACGAGCAATCCGCCCTCTCCGGAGTTGACATGCTTGTACGACTGGCTGCTGAAACAGCCCACGAGGCCGAAGGTCCCGGTTGGTTTGCCGTCCCAACTTGCTCCCATCGTGTGAGCGCAATCCTCGATCACTGTGAGCCCAAGTTCGTCGCATGTCTCGAACAGCGTGTCGAGGTCGGCGATGTGGCCGCGCATGTACGAGAGTAGGAGCCACTTGGCCCCCGTTGCTTCGGTCGCTCGGCGGAGGTCCGCAAAATCGATGTGGTAGTCGGGCGTGATCCCGACGAACACCGGCTGTGCGCCGGCGTGCACGATCGCCCCTGGCACCGGCGCGAGCGTAAACGCGTTCATCAGAACAGGATCGTCGCGTTGCACCCCAGCTGCGATGAGCGCTCCGGCAAGTGCTGCTCCGCAACTGTTGAACGCCACGCAGTATCGACGCCCGACGAGGTCGGCGAACTCGGCTTCGAGCAACGCCGCATCGGCTTGGTCTGCCCCATGTTCGCCGTAGCGAAACAACTTGCCTGGCGTGAGGAGTTCTTCGACGCGGCGAACCGCGCTGGGCGGTGAAGTCGAGCTGGACGTGGGGTGGCTCCACAGGGGATGGCGGTTGGGCCGACGTTGCACGCAAGTCCGCTGATCGGGCGTGTCCTTCCATGCCTTCGTAGCGCGAGATGCGTGCCGACAACTCGCCTTGCTGACGCGCCGCCTCAGGCGTCAGTTCCTGATAGGTGAGCTGCTTCACGAACTTCAGGACGTTGAGCCCGCCGGTGTACCTCGCGGCGCGCCCGGTCGGAAGAATGTGGTTCGGGCCGGCGCTCTTGTCACCAAAGGTGACCGTCGCCTCGGGGCCGAGAAAGAGCGATCCATAGTTCGTCAGCCGGGCGTGCCACCAGGCAAGGTCGGTCGTCATGACTTGGAGGTGCTCGGCGGCATACGAGTCACACACCGACGCGGCCTCTTCGCGTGTGTCGGTGTGGATGATCTCACCGTGGACTGCCCAGGCAGCGAGGGCTTGTTGGCGTGGCGACTCGGGGAGTTGCTGAGCAAGGAGCGGCACGAGTTCGGCGACTTCGTGTGCGAGCTGGACGCTCGTCGTGACCAGCCAGACAGGGGAGTCTGCGCCGTGCTCGGCTTGGCCGACCAGGTCGGTCGCGACGCGATGGGGGTCCGCAGTTTCGTCAGCCACGATCATGGACTCGGTTGGGCCCGCCACGACGTCAATCCCGACCTCGCCGAAGAGCTGTCGCTTCGCTTCGGCGACGAAGGAGTTGCCTGGCCCGACGAGAATGTCTGCGGGCTTCTTCGTGAACAGCCCAAAGGCCAACGACGCGATCGCTTGCACACCGCCCAGGCCCAGAATCACATCAGCGCCAGCGATGTCAGCAGCAACGAGGATTGCGGGGTGGACACCGCCTCGGCCAGGTCGCGCTGGTGATGCAACGACGATGGTCTCGACGCCTGCGACCGAGCTGGTGGCCACGCTCATGAGCGCCGAAGCAATATGGGCGAATCGGCCAGCGGGCACGTAGCACCCGGACACGTTGACGGGCACCAGGCGATGTCCGGCGCGCATGCCCGGAGCGACCTCGACCTCGAAGGGCCGGAGTGTTGCTCGCTGAGCGAGAGCGAAGTCGCGGATGTTGCGATGTGCTTCCTTGATGTCGTCGAGCACAGAGGGAGCCAGCTCTGATCGCGCGGCACGAACGGCTGCTTCATCGACGACGATCGGGCCGTCCCATCCATCAAAGGTGCAGGCGAGTTCGATCGCACCTTCCTCGCCTCGACTCCGAACGTCCGCCAGCAGCTCGCGTACTCGTGCGGAGACGTCGGTAGGGGCGTCGTTCGGCGTTCCGGAAGGGGCCTTGATCTGGGTGATCGTCATTCGTGCTGGTCGAAACTCTCAACGTCGATTGGGTTCCCGGCAGACCGTAGCCCGGCCGACGTTCTCGTCGGCCGCCTACTGGCCTCGGCAGGCGTCGAGCCAGTCGACCTCGAGCGCGAAGGGGCCGTCGGTGCCGTCAGAGATGATGACGCCGACCTCGATCGCCTGGTCGGGTTCGAATGGCGGAGCATCGAGCGGTTGGCCGAACACCGATGGTCGCAACTCGTCGTACGACAGTGCGATTGTCTGCCATCCGTCGGCCTCGGTCGGCCCGTCGATGGTGAGGTCGGCTCCGTGCGAGATCGCCCGGCGGCCGGCTTGTGCAGCGTCTTCCAGCGTCAGTCCGTAGGTGCGTTCGTCGGTCCGGACACGCAGCACGAGAGAGTCGGAGTCGGTGAGCTCGTCGCCGGCCAACTGCAGCCGAACCGACGTGAAGCCGCCGCCAGCGGTCACGACGTCGCCGGTAAACCGCATCGCTGAGTCAGCGAACTCGATTGCGCCGTTGGAGCGGCCGCCCATGACGCCGTCGTTCACGACGACCCAGCCTTGGCCGTCGTCAAAGTCGGTCAATCGTCGACATGCGGTCGATGCCGGGGCGGACGGCGTTACGGGCGTGGTCTCCGGCGTCGTGTCGACAGCCTCTCGCTCGACGGCTACTGGCTCGGTGATTGGTGGGGGATCGAGGTCGGTGCTCGGCGCAACGGTTGCGACGGGGGTCGCGGCTGTGGACTGCACGGATTCGGCCGGCGCATCGCTCCCGCAGTTGGCGATGGCCAACGCCACACCAGCGGCGCCAAGCACATGACGAACGGAGCGTGATGTACGGCGACGTCGGACCTGGTCCGGCGATCCACGGCGCGCTGTGTCGAAGTCGAAGAGCGTCACATGAAGTGTTCGGTACGGATGCAGCGAAGGGATGTCGGACTTCGTGTCTGTACCTGTGACCGTGGCTGCATCGTTGTCCGAAGCCGTTCGCCATCGTCGACGCTGTGATACTGAGCTTCATGACGAAGCGATCAGCGAATGGTGAGGTGTACGCCGGCCTCCGGACCGAGGTGATCGCGCTCGCGCGGAGCCTGACGGCTGAAGAGGCCGAGCTGAAGGTTCCGCAGTCGCCAGACTGGTCGATCAGAGACGTGATTGCCCACGTGGTCGGCATCGTCGACGACATTCTGTCGGACAATTTGGCGGGCATCGGCACCGACAGCTGGACCGAGGTCCACGTCAGCAGTCGCGTGCACATGACGTTGGACGAAATCTGTGACGAATGGAATGCGCTGGCGCCTCGATTCAGTGCGTTGGGTGAGGCCAACCCGGTGATGCCCATGCGAGCGGGCGCCGACCTCATCACGCACTACCACGACATCCTGCAGGCGCTGGGCCGACAAGGTGACCGTGACACGGCCCCGGTACGAATGGCGCTCGAACGCTATGGGCCGTTCTTCTGCGAACGTGCCGGAAACGCTGGGCTGCCCGTCGTGCGGATCGAAGCCGGTGAGCAGGTCTGGCAGTCGGGTGATGGTGAGCCGGCAGCGATCTTGACCGGATCGGCGTTCGATCTGCTGCGGGCGTTCAGCGGACGAAGGAGCGCTGCGCAAATTCTGGCGATGGACTGGCTCGGCGATGCAGAGCGGTACGTGAGCGTTGCGAGCCCGTACGGAGTTCCCGCCGAGGATGTCGTGGAGTAGCAGGCCGTGAACGGACAGCAAGCGACGCACCAGCAACTCACCGATCGTGATGACTCGGTGTTGATCGTCGTCGACGTGCAACGTTCGTTCGTTGACAAGCTCGACGAGGACGTGGCCGGTCCGCTCCTGAATCGGATTCGATGGACGGTCGAGATAGCCGGTCGCCTGAAGATTCCGGTTGTCGTGACCGCGGAGGACATCGAGAGCGTCGGGACGACGATCCCGTTCATCGCGGAGGTGTTGCCGGACGGTACGACCGAACACGACAAGATGACGTTCGGTCTCTGTGGTGACCCGCTCATCCTTGGCGCGGTCGAATCGACTGGCCGCAGAACGGCGGTGCTGGTTGGGTTCGAGACCGACGTCTGTGTAATGCAGTCGGCGCTGGGTCTGCTGCAGCATGGATTCCGCGTCGTCGTACTCTCCGACGCGACCGGATCCCCCGGTGAGTGTCACCAGGCGGGGATGTCGCGGATGCGCGATGCCGGCGTCGTGATCTCCACCGTCAAGGGGACGTTCTACGAATGGGTCCGCACGTTGCACTTTGCCGACGAACACCTCGACTCCGAGATCTGGTCCGGCGATCGTCCGAACGGCATATCGCTCTGAGGCGGCGGCCGTTGCATGCCAGTCGTGCCGAAGGTTGCCGAGGGTTTCGAACGAGCGCCGACCTCTCTTGACCGGCGGTCAGATCGCGTAGATCTCGTATTCGACGCCCTCGGGCGTGGTCGTGCCGATGGCGACACAGAACAGATTGTTGAGCCAGGCGTAGCGCTCATCGCCTGTCTCGAAACGTGGGGCGGTACGGATGCTTGCCGTGCCGTCCTCGTTGCGGGTGCCGAACCCCGTGTAGGTGACGTAGATGTCGGCGCCGTCGTCGGTGCGGAGCGAGAAGCGGACATCGAGAGCAAAGCCGCCGTCGGCAAGGATGGTCAGCCAATCACCGGCGGCGACACCGTCGGGAGCGGCGGCGTTGATCTTCGGCCCGACGAACGTGGCGCCGGAGACCGTCGCCACAACCTTCGTGCCGAACGGGCCGCCAGCGACCATTGGCCGCTCCACGTCGTTCGTGCGGGCGGAGAGGGTGCCAATGTGTTCAGCGGGAAGTGCGTCGAGAGCCATCAGATGAACGTAGAGGGCCGGTGCACGTTCAAACGATGCGGCGCTGGTCAGCTCGCAGATCGTTCCAAGGATCCGACGTCGAGAATCGAACTCGCATCATCCGCTTGGAAGGTCCTTCCGGACCGATTCTCGGGTGATGGTCGTGACCTGCAGAAATGCCCGTTGAACTGGGGTTTCGTTGAGCGCATTCGGCGGCGGCAGGGGCGGTGCAGTCAGCCGTCGATATCGAGCGGTGAGTCGTGCGACGAATTGAACTGACCCCGGGGTGATCCGCGTGGATCACCCCGCTGAGGGTGACGATCGGCCGATCGTGGCCAGCGACAACTGTCTTCGACCCGGTGATCGCCGGACCCAACCTGAGAGAGATGAAGAATGCTTGAATTGGTAGCAATCA